>JAICXR010000380.1 GCA_025980355.1 Chloroflexota bacterium
ATTGCCATTGACGACAAGAAGGGGCGCCGCAAGCTCTACGAACGCCTCGGTAAGGCGCCCGACGAGACCGTCGACGCCGCCGCGGCGGAGCGGTATTACCGGGACATCTTGTGAGCGCCGGCGTCGCGGCGCGGCCCCGGTCTTCATCGTCTCCATACCACCGAAGTCGCGGATGGCACCGCCGCGCCGCTCCAGGCATAACCGGCCGGGGCCGGTCAGGGCCGTTCATAGAGTTGGAAGCGGTACCCCAGGTCGCGTTCCGTCACGATGTATCGGGGTCGGGACGGGTGGTCGCCGAGCTTCTCCCGCAGCCGACGAATGTACTCCCACAGGCTGGCGGAGGACCCTTCGCCCTCCGGCCAGACGCGGGCAAGTAAGGTCTGCGCCGGCAGCACCTGGCCGGCGTGGCTGACCAGCAGCCAGAGTAGCCGGCTCTCCGTCGGAGTCAGGTGCAGCACCCGCTCCGGGCGACTGATCCGGCGGCGCATGAAGTCGACTACGACGCCATTTTGCAGCTGCAAGGTGGCTGCGCTCGGGTGGCCGGAAGGCCAGGCGCGACGGAGCACGCTGGCGACGCGCGCGGAAAGTTCCCGGGCGCTGAAGGGCTTGGTGACGTAGTCGTCCGCCACGTCCTGCAGTTTTTCCACCTTGTTGTCCTCGTCGTCGACGGCCGTCAGGATGATGATCGGCACCGCGGCGAGGTGGCGCAGCGTCCGCGCCACCTGTAATCCGGAGCCGTCCGGCAACATGAGGTCGACGACGGCGACGTGGGGCAGCCGTTCCTGTACCAGCCGGTTGCCATCCGCCACGCTGGAGGCGGTGGCCACCTGGTAGCCGTCGGCCCGCAGGTGCATGCGCAGCGAGGTGAGGACATCCATGTCGTCATCCACCAGGAGCACGAGCGGGCGGTCGGTCGGGTCAGGAGAGTCCGGCACACCCACCGCTGTCTGCCGGCACGGCCGCCGGCAAGTCCACCGTGAAGGTGGCACCCTGCCCCACGTCGCTCGTGACCCAGATGCTCCCCTGCATCAGGCGCGCGTAGGACTGGCAGATGAACAGGCCGAGGCCCAGGCCGGCGGGCTCCCTCCCCGCCGCCTGGTCGCCGTCGAAGCGGACGAAACGCTGGAAGAGGCGGCTTTGCTGTTCGCGGCTGAGCCCCGGCCCTTCGTCACGGACCTGCAAGCGCACGCGGGGCGCACCGTCGGCCAGCGCCGCCTCCGCCCGTATCCACACCCGGCCGGCGATGGGCGACCAGCGCACCGCGTTGCTCAGGAGGTTCATGAGGATCTCTTCCAGGCAGACCGGATCGGCCCGGACCGCCGGCAACCGCTCCGGCAGCTCCTCCAGGATCGCGCAGCCGGGATCGCGCCGGCGCATGTCGCTGGCGATGCCGGTCACGACCGAATGCAGATCGACCGTCGTGAGATCGACGCGCAACTGACCGGACCGGATGCGGGAGGCGCTGAGCAAGTTGCGGACGATATCGCCGAGGCGGCCACTGAGGTGTTCGACCCGCTCCAGGCAGTACCGGCGCTCCTCCGCAGTCAATTCCCCCTCCGTCCGGCGGAGGGCCTCGGCATAGCTCCGCAGCGACATCACCGGATGGCGGAGCTCGTGGGAGGCCATGGCGATGAACTCGCCCTGAACCCGGCTCGTCTGCTCCCAGGCGTAGGCCTCCGCGGCCTGACGGCGCAGGTGGGCGCGTTCGATCGTGAGCTCCGCCTGCCGCGCGAACACCGCCAGCAGGCGCTCGCTATCGCGCGGGAAGGGCGACGTGGTGCGATAGACCTCCAGGACCGCGGCGGTCGCGTCGCTGAAGGCGAGCGGGACCGCCATGCGCCGATCCGCCCAGACCGGCCGGGCGTCCCGGCCCGTCCGGCCCTCGCCGGCGAGGCGGATCGCCAGGTCGCCGCGGGCCGGCCAGACCGTCAGGCCGGCCGTGGCCCCCAGGCGCAGTACACCGTCCTCGGCCAGCAGGTAGAGCGCACTGCCGTCCGCCGCCGTCAGCCGGCGGGCGATGTCGGCGAGCAACGGCCAGATTTCGTCGGTGTCGACGCCGGAGGAAGCCAGCCGCCCGACCTCGGTGATGGTTTGGACCACGTGGTCCCGGGCGTCACGCAGCTCACTGGTGAGGGTCTGGATGCCGTCGGTCATGGCGTTCATGGCGTCCGCCAGCTCGCCCAGCTCGTCGGCCCGCTGGAAAGGAGTGCGGACGGTGAAGTCGCCCTGGCCGATGCGTTGGGCCGTGGTTGCCAACTGGACGATCGGGACGCTCAGGCGGCGGTGGGAAAGGACGCCCAGGCCGACCGCGGCGACGGTGGCCCAGATCAAGCCGGCGACGGTGCGGGCCGCACCGTCCTGGTCCTGGATCGACCAGACGATGAGCAGAAGCAAGAAGGGAGTCGTCGTCACCAGGCTCAGCAAGGTGATCTGGTTGCCGATGGTCGCCCGCGGCAAGTGCCGGAACGGCGACAGGCAGATGCGCCCCAGCAGCAGACCGAGGCGGCGAAGGGAGCCGGTCAGGCCACGCCGGTCGGCGCGATGCTCACGCCGAGACGTTGTCGGGTACGGACGCTCCACGCTACGCCCTCCTCGCTCACGATTAGAAGCGCAGCTACGTTGTAGCATAACTGTTGCCGAATTGCACGTTGCTTGCTGTCGCCGGACGGCAGCCCGCTTGCCTATTGAGCCGGATATTGAGGTAGGCGCGGTATGGTGCCATCGTACATCGCTCTCATCATGCACGGCTACGACGCCGACGAGGAGGACGCCCAGGTGATCGCCACCGAACCAGTGTTGCCCACCCACCTGTCGCCGGACGAATCCGCCCTGGCGCAGGTGCACGACTACCTCATCCGAGCCTTGCAACGCAGCGAACAAACGCTGGGCAGCACGTTGCGCGATGCCTGCCTCTACGCCGTTGGGCCCCAGGGCAAGATGATGCGACCGGCGTTGATGTTGGAAGCCTGTCGGGCGGTCGGCGGCAATCCGGAACAGATCCTCCCGGCCGTCGCCGGGACGGAATACGGGCACACCGCCAGCCTGATCCACGACGACCTGATCGACGGCGACGGCGTCCGGCGGGGCCAGGAGGCGGTCCACCGCCGCTTCGGCCTGGACTACGCCGTCCTCGGCGGGGACTATCTCATCTTCCAGACCTATCACTGCTTCACTCGCTGCGCCCTGCTCGGCGTGCCGAGCGACCGGGTCCTGCGCGCCATCGCCCTGTTGTCGGCCACCTGCATGGAGATGTGCGAGGGCCAGGCCCTGGAGGCGGAGCTGGTTGGTAACTGCGACGTGACTCGCGAGCTATATCTCAACGTGATTCATCTCAAGACGGCGACGTTCACGGCCAGTGCCGCCCAGATCGGGGCGGTGCTGGGTGGCGGGCGGGAGGAAGAGATCCAGGCCCTGGGCGCGTACGGCAAGAACCTGGGTATGGCCTTCCAGGTGATCGACGATCTGCTCTGCTACACGGAGAAGGACGACATACTCATGAAGCCGGTCGTCAGCGACCTGGCAAATCGCCGCGTCACCCTGCCGATCATCTATGCGCTGGAAGACGCGGCGCCGGCGGAGCGCGGCTGGCTGCGGGCCCTGTTTTCCGCGCCGAAACCTGACCTGAGTCAGCAGCCTGCCCTGCTGGACCTGTTGCGCCGCACCGGCGCCGTCGAACGGGCGCGCGCCGACGCCGAACAGTTCGCCGCGCTGGCCCGGCAGCATGTTGAGACCTTGGCCCCGACCGTCAGCCGCGACCATCTCGCGGCGTTGGCCGGCATGGCCGTCCACC
>JAICXR010000223.1 GCA_025980355.1 Chloroflexota bacterium
GACGGTCTCCCGCCGGTCGACGGCGTGCATGAGCTCCCAGACGACGCGATAGGGGTTGATCGGCGTTTCGTCCGACGTCAGGCGGGGCTGCCAGTCCTGGAGGAAGGCCGCTTTCGCCACCTGGAGTTCGGCGACGACCTCTTCACGCGACCGGCGGGCCTGGCCGGGCTCGCCCTTGATCGCCTCAATCACCTGCCGGAGCACCAGCTTGGCGTCGCCCAGCACCGCCAGATCGACGGCATAGGCCTTGTCGATATCGCGCTCGCTGTTGGTGACCTGCACGATCGTCTTGCCCGGCGGGATCGGCGTGGAGAAGTTGCCGGCGGAGAAGCTGCAGCCGATCCCGAAGACGAGGTCGGCTCGCGCCAGGCACTGGGCGGCGGCGCCGCTGATCGTGCTGCCGCCGGTGCCGGCGGACAGCGGGTGGTCCTCCGGGAACGCGCCTTTCGCCGCCATCGTCGTCATCACCGGCACGGACAGCAGCTCCGCCAGCTCGCGCAGTTCGTCCCAGGCCTCCGCCCAGAGCACGCCGTGGCCGACGTGCAGCAGGGGACGCTTCGCCGCCAGCAGCAGGCGCGCCGCCTCCGCCACGTCGCGCGGGTCGCCGCCGGAGCGGTAGCCGCGCGCCGGCCGGTAGCGAGCGACGGCCTCATCGGCCGGCGCCGCCGCCACATCGCTCGGTATCTCTAGCAAGACCGGGCCGGGCTGCCCCGTCCGCAGGGTGGTGAAGGCGCGGCGAAACAGCTCCGGGATGCGGTCGGCGAAGTTGACGCGCGCCGCCCACTTCGTCACGTGCCGGTAGTTCACCAGCGGGTCGAAGCCGGTCGGGATATGGTGCCGGTGCTGGTCGGGTCCGCCCGGCAGCAGGAGCAAGGGGATGGAGTCGGCGAAGGCCTGGGCGACGCCACCGAAGGCGTTCTCGATCCCCGGCCCCTCCTGCATCACGCAGACGCCGAGGCGCCGGCCGTTGGTCGCGCGGGTATAGCCGTCGGCCATATTGATCATCGTCTTCTCGGTGCGGGCGATGATCGGCTGGATGCCGATCTCCGCCGCCGCGTCGATCAGCGGCTGGTTCGGGTAACAGAAGAGGTACTCGACACCTTCTTGCTTGAGGATCTGGGCAATGGCGTGCGCACCGTTCATCGGCGTGGTCTCCTCGCCTGGGTCACCAACGTTGGCCGGCACGGGCATTGAACTACGCCCGCCACCAGGCGTCAAGCGTCATCAGGCGGGGGCGGACAAGAGCCGCTCCAGGTGGGCGCGCACCGCCGGCCACTCGGAGTCGAGGATACGAAACCAGGCGGTGTCGCGATTGCGATCCTTGATGATGAAATGGGCGTCCTGGATGCCTTCGAACGTGAAGCCCATGCGCAGGGCGGCGTGGCGAGAGCGCGCGTTGAGCGCATCGCATTTCCACTCAACGCGGCGGTAGCCCAGAGCGAAGGCGTGGCGGAGCATCAGGTAGGTGGCCTCGGCGTTCGCCCCGGTCCGTTGCGCCAACGGGCTGTACCAGATGCCGCCCAGCTCGACCTTGAGATGCTCCGGCACGTTGTTCATGAAGTTGACGACACCGACCTGGCTGCCGGTCGCCCGGTCGAAGACGCAGAGGCAGAGGCCATTCGGCGCGTCCACCTGGCCGCGCAGGTAAGTCGCCAACTCGCCCACCGTGGCGAAGGGGCCGCTGAAGAGGTAACGCCAGACCACCGCGTCGGCGTCATAGGCCGCGACCGTCCGCGTCCCGAGGGTCGCCGGCTGCCCGTTACTTCGGGCATGGAGCACGGCGGCGTCGCGGTCGATGTCGAGGGGAACCAGGTTGACCAACGTCCCGCTCAAGGTGACCGGCGCAAACTTCAGCGGCAGGTGTTGCCGCCGGGCGAGCACCGCCGCCGGCAACACCGGGCTGGTCGCCGCCGCAGGTACCTGTTCGCTCACTCCGGCCGCCTCCCCAGCCGCAGTATACAAGGAACCCCGGCCCCGGTCGTGCGTTCGTTCCTGAGCGTTGGGACAGCAGATCATGAGACTGTGAGGAGCACCGGCATGGGTCGCGTGGAGGGGAAGGTCGCCATCGTCACGGGTTCGAGCTACTTCATTGATGGCGGCATGGTCCGGCAGTCCGGCAGCTTGTAGGACGAGGACGGGCGATCCGCGCAACCGCGCTCGGCAGGGGCACGACCGCGCGGACCCGGCGTGGACAGAGCAAGAAAGGAACAGCGCGATGGACGCGGGTGCGTTGGGCCGCGAGCTGCGGCAAGGGACCGGGCCGTTTCTCAAGGAGCGCCGGGTGATCGCCGGGCTGTCGCTCGCCTCGATCGGCTCGTTGGCCCTGATCAGCCTCTACCAGGTCGGGATCATTCCGCACCTGCCGGAACCGCCGCTGCCCTTCTTCAACGCCGACAAGGTGAACGGCTCGGCGGAGGCCTACGCCAAGCTCCAGACGCCCGACGCCGTCCTCGGCATCGGCAGCTATGCCGCCACCATGGCGCTTGCCATGATGGGCGGTCCGGGCCGGGCACGTGAGCACCCCTGGATCCCGTTGGCGCTGGCCGGCAAGGTGGCACTCGACACGGCGCTGAGCGCCCAGCTCCTCGTCAACGAGGTGACGAAGCAAAAGGCGCTTTGCTTCTGGTGCTTGCTGGTCTCGGCGGCGACGCTCGGCGCCGTGCCCATGGTGATCCCCGAAGCAAAGGCGGCGCTGGGGCGCCTACGCGGTACAGCCTAGCGCTCAGAACAGAAAGGAGAGCCAGCATGCCCACTTCCCAGAAGCCCGAAGTCGTCGTGATCACCGGCGCCGCGGCCGGCGTCGGGCGGGCCACCGTGCAGGCCTTCGCCAAGCGGGGCGCCCACATCGGGCTGATCGCCCGCGGCGGACCCGGCATGGACGGGTTGGAGGGCGCAAAAAAGGACGCCGAAGCGGCGGGGGGGAAGGCCCTGATCCTGCCGGCCGACGTCGCCGACGCGACGCAGGTCGAGGCGGCGGCGGCGAAGGCGGAGGAGGAGTTCGGCCCGATCGACATCTGGGTCAACGTCGCCATGGTCTCCGTCTTCTCCCCCTTCAAGGAGATGACCGCCGACGAGTTCAAGCGAACGACCGACGTGACCTATCTGGGTCAGGTCTACGGGACCATGGCCGCCCTACGGCGCATGCTGCCCCGCGACCGCGGCTCGGTGGTCCTGGTGGGCTCGGCGCTCGCCTACCGCAGTATCCCGTTGCAATCGGCCTACTGCGGCGCCAAGAGCGGCATCCGGGGCTTCATCGATTCCGTGCGCTGCGAGCTGATCCATGACGGAAGCCACGTCCGCCTCTGCATGGTGCAGATGCCCGCCCTCAACACTCCCCAGTTCGGGTGGGTGAAGAGCCGCCTCCCCCACAATCCCCAGCCGGTGCCCCCGATCTACCAGCCGGAGGTGGCCGCCGAGGCCATCTACTTCGCGGCGCACAGCAAGCGCCGCGAGCTCTATGTCGGCTTTCCCACGATCAAGGCCGTCGTCGCCAACATGTTCTTCGCCGGCCTGCTGGACGTCTACCTGGCGAAGACCGGCTACAAAGCGCAACAGACCGACCAGCCGGCGAGCCCCGACCGCAAAGACAACCTCTGGGCGGCGCTGCCGGGCGATCACGGCGCGCACGGGACCTTCGGCAGCCGGTCGCGAACCTCCAGCCCGGCGCTCTGGGTGGTGATGCACGAGCATAAGCTGGCGGCCGCCGCCGCCGGCCTGCTCGCCGGCGCCGGCCTGGCCGCCATCAAGAAGGCGCGGTAACGCCGCGGGTGTGCGCCGAAGCGGCGGATGGACAACGCGGGAGACGGGCATGAGGACGCAGACGCCGTTCTGTCCGGAGACGGACGCGTTCGCCTTCGACAACTCCTGGCCCGTGGACGGCCTGGAACTGGAAGAGATCCGCCGCTATCTGGCGGAGGAGCACGCCGGGCTGGTCCGGGCGGTGGCCAGGAGCCGCCTGGCGCACCTGCTCGTCCGTTACGTGCGCCGGCATCATGGCATCGACGACCTCATGCGCGACGAGCACCTCACCCGCTACGGGCTTTGCGGCGGCATTGCGTTTACCGCCCTCGACTACTATACGCTCGGCTGGGTGGTCCCGCAGGGCGCCGGCCCGGACGACCACCCCGCACCCAACAATGACGCGGGGGGCCGATTGCGCAGCTACATCTGGCGGCGGCTCCTCGACAGCATGCAGAGCCGGGCCGCCAGGACGATGCTCCTCTGGTCGCTCGCCATCCACCTGATTCCGCGCCTCGGCGAACCCTGGGTGCTCGCCCGGAGCAAGCAGGAATGGGCGGTGCTCAAGCGGCGGCTTGATGCCGGCCGGCCCTGGCCGATCGGGCTGGTCGGCCGGGCGGGCGGATCGATCGCCAACCATCAGGTGCTCGCCCTGGGCTACGACGACCCGGGCGACGGCAGCGGGACGATCGTCGTCTACGATAGCTGCTGTCCACGCAGCGCGCACACGATCACTCTCGACTTCCGGGGCCGCAGTCTCTCGGCCGACGAAACCTGCGCCTGCACCGGGACGGAGACGCGCTGGAAGGGTTTCTTCTGCGCCGTCTACACGCCGGCCCGCCCGCCCGTCGCCGTCGGATTGACGGCAGGGGTCTCGGCCTCTCCCGGAACCGGCCCTTCCGAGGCCGCCACCACGATGGTGCAATACACCGCCCGGAACAACAGCTTCTCCCGCTCCCCGCCGCTGGCCTTGCGGATCGGCCTCGCGCCAGCCGCCGGCGCCGGCACGGCGATCGACGGCGGTGGGGAAGAGAGACCCCAGCCCCTGGACGCCGGGGCCAGCCGGACGCTGACCTGGGCCGCGCCGCCAGAGGGGACGGCCGATGCTGCCCGCTATTCCGCCAGTTGCTTCCTCGGCGTCGTGGACGGCGCTGAAATCTGGAAAGAGCTCCCGGTGGTCGAAGGCACGACGCCGTGAAGTCCCCGCCAAGCTGTTCCACGCCATGTACGATCGCTTCGCCATGACCGACGAGCGGCGCCTGATGACCTTCCTGCTGCTGGTGTTCGTCCTGGACTACGCGGATCGCCTTACGCACCTATCAGCCCGACGTCGCGGCGGCCGTGGCGTCGACCCACAGGCTCGCCCAGCGCGATCAGCAAGAGACCGGGAAGGATGCGCCCGAAAAAAAAGGGGCCGGAGCGACTCCTTTCCGAGTCGCTCCGGCCCCTTAGTAGGGAGGTTCCTCAGCCGTCTTCAGCCGGGTTGGTCCGGTTAGCCCGACGGTTCAGCGTCGGGTTGCGTCGCCCCGAACCTTGGGCGACGCGGCCTTACACTTCGCGGAACTCGCCCTCGACGGTGCCGCTGTCGCCCGGCTGCTTCGGCGCTTCGCCGCCCTCCGCCGGGCCACCGGCCGGCGCGCCGGCCTCCTGATAGATCTGCGAGCCGATCCGCTGCATTGCCGCCGACAGCTCTTCGGTCGCGCTGCGGATTTGCGCCGTGTCCGTGCCCTGGAGCGCCGAGCGCACGGCTGCCACCTTGCCCTCGACCTCGCTGCGCAGCTCCGCCGGCACCTTCTCGCCCAGGTCGCGGAGCGTCTTCTCCGCCTGGTATGCCGCGCCGTCGGCCTGATTGCGCGCCTCGATCTCCTCGCGGCGCCGCTGATCCTCCCCGGCGTGCTGCTCGGCCTCGCGCACCATGCGATCGACTTCGTCCTTGGACAGGCCGCTGGACGCGGTGATCGTGATGGTCTGTTGCTTGCCGGTGCCCTTGTCGCGTGCCGCGACGTTCAGGATGCCATTAGCGTCGATGTCGAACGTCACCTCGACTTGGGGCACGCCGCGCGGTGCCGGCGGGATGCCGTCGAGATGGAAGCGTCCGAGCGTCTTGTTCTCCGACGCCATCGGGCGCTCGCCCTGCACGACATGGATCTCCACACTGGGCTGGCTGTCCGCCGCCGTCGTGTAGGTTTCCGTCTTGCGCGTCGGGATGGTCGTATTACGCGGGATCATCGGCGTCATCACGCCACCGAGGGTCTCCACACCCAGGGTGAGCGGGGTGACGTCGAGGAGGAGGACGTCCTTGACGTCGCCCTTGAGGACGCCGGCCTGGATGGCGGCGCCGACCGCCACCACCTCGTCCGGGTTGACGCCCTTGTTGGGCTCCTTGCC
>JAICXR010000418.1 GCA_025980355.1 Chloroflexota bacterium
AGCTCTACGATCTCATCCATCGCTTGCAGCCGCAGGTCCTGGTGTCGTACAAGCAGGGGCTGCTCGGCACGGAGGACTTCGTGGCGCCGGAACACCGGGCCGTGTCGGCGCCGGGGAAACCCGGCGAAATCTGCACGACGATGTGCCCGGGCGCATGGGGCTACCTGCGCGACGGAACCGGCAAGCACAAGTCGGCGGAGGACGTGTGGGCAACGCTCCGCGCCGCCCGGCAACAGGGCTGCAACCTGCTGCTCAACAGCGGCCCGCTCCCGGACGGTTCGCTGGACCCGGAAGACACGGCCGTGCTGCGCCAGGTCGGCGCCCGCCTTCGCGCGGAGGGCTTTCCGGACGATTGAGCCGTCGCTCGCCAGCCGTCACGGTGCGACCTGCTCCTTCGCGCCGCCCCGGCGGGCGGAACGGTAGACCGCCTCCAGGATGGCGACCGACTTGCGGCCCTCCTCCGGTGGGCAGGCCAGCGGTGTGCCGTGGACGAGTGCCGACACCACGTCTTCGATGATGTTTTTGGGTCGCGGATCGGGCAGCGTCGGTTGCCAGGTCGACAGCGCGGCCTCGCCCTTCACCGCCTCCGGCGGGTCGCCGACGAAGCGCCAGGTGGTGATCTCCCCATCGATCATGCCGATGGTGCCGCCGCTGCCGTGCAGTTCGATCGCCCGGCCCAGGCCGCCCCAGACGGTGGTCGTCGTCTCGATCAGCCCCCACGCCCCGCTGGTGAACTCCACGAAGACCTGGCAGGCGTCCTCCGTTTCGATCCGGTGTCCGAAGATATGGGTGCGGGCGCGGACGCTCTTCACGGGGCCCATGCACCATTGCAGGATGTCGAGGTCGTGGACCCCCTGGTTCGCCAGGGAACCCCCGCCGTCCATGGCCCAGGTGCCCCGCCAGCCTTCCGGCACGCCGCCGTCGAAATAGGACTGCGGCCGCCACCACTTCAGGCGCATGTCGCCGAAGATCGGCTGGCCCAGCTTGCCGGCGTCGATGGCGGCCTTCGCCTTGCGCACGCTGTCGCGGTAGCGCATGTCGAAGTCCACCGCCAGCAGCCGGCCGGTGTCGCCGGCAACTTGCCGCATCGCGTCGACCTTGGCGACGGAGACATCGGGCGGCTTCGTGACGATGGCGTGCTTGCCGGCGCGCATCGCCTGCATCGCCAGGTCGCCGTGCGTGCCGCTCGGCGTGAAGACGCCGACGACGTCCACGTCGTCGCGGTGGATGAGGTCGTCGAAACTGGCGGCCGCCTGGCAGCCCCAGCCGTCGGCCAGCTTGCGCGCGTTATCCGGACGGTGGTCGAAGATGGCGCTCAGTTGAGCGCCGGCGGCCTGCACGACGCGTTCGGCGCGGCTGCGCCCGACCCCCATGCCGGCGATGCCGAAGCGAATGACCGGCGTTTCTCCCGATGCCATCGTGGTGTCCTTCTGTTACGGGGCGTACGCTGCTGTGGTTGTGGGGATCGTAGCACAGCGCCACGTCGTCAGAACTGGTACTGCGGTATGATGGCGTTGACCTGCTGCTGCGCTTGGGCCAGCGTGCCCACAGCCTCCTTGCCGGCGTAGATATCGGCGACCGCCTTCTGGAGAATCGGGAACGCCTGGTCGTAGTAGGGGAGGTCGGGCACGGCAAACACCCCGGCCTTTACCGTGTCGACCAACGTGCCGACGTGCTGCGGGGGCTGGGTGCCTTGCACCATGGCCTTGAGGTAGGCCGGATAGGCGTCGACGTTGCCCGGCGGCGAGCCGCTCCCCAGCGACAGGGCCTCCGCCTGGGACGAGCTGACGTAGCTGAGCAGCTCCCATGCCTTGTCCTGCTGCTTCGTGGAGATACCCATACTCCAGGCCGCGCCCCATCCCGGCGTCGCCACCCTGCCGGTCGAGCCCTTGGGCACCGGCGCGATGTCCCAGTCGAAGCGCGTGCCGATCTCCGTGCGCATGCTCTCCACATTCCACGAGCCCTGCATCTGCATGGCGGTCATGTTTTCGGCGAAGCCATTGGCGACGCCCTTCGGCAGGTCCCCGGGACCGGGGGCGACGTGCCACTTGCGCACCAGGTCGCGGAAGTACTCCAGCGTGGCGATGTTCTCGGGGTTGTTGACCAGCACCTGCTTGAGATCGTCGGAGACGATCTTGCCGCCGTTGGCCTCTAGAACGCCATAGACCGCCGGCAGGGTCGGCAGGCCGTCGAAACCCCACTGCACCTGCTTGCCGTTCTCCGACCTGGCGAAATGCTGGGCGGCCGCGAGCAGGTCGTCCCAGGTCCAGTTGCCGTCCTCCGGCGGCAGGGGCACGTTCGCCGCCTTGAACATGTCCTTGTTGAAGTACACCGCGTTGATCGACCAGTCGAACGGCAAGGCGTAGACCTTCCCCTGCCAGGTGCAGTTCGTCATCTCGACGCTGTTGAACTGGGCCAGGGGGAGGTGGTCCCGGGCGACGAAGGGATCGAGCGGCACCATCATCCCCTTGACGGCCTCCGGGGCGACCTCTTGCGTGTGGTTGAAGAAGACGTCGTACAGCGTCCCGCCGGCGGCCCAGGTAGGAAGCAGCGTTCCGTAATTGGCGGAGATGAAGTCCGCCTGGACCGCCGTGTCGGGATGGGCGGCATTGAACTGCGTGGCCACATTGTCCAGCAGCTTGGCCCGGCCGGCGTCCATGTCGCCGAAGACCCAGCGCAAGGCCCCCTTCGCCGACGGCGGCGCGACCGTGGCCTGGGCCGGTGCCGAACTGGTAGCAGAAGTCGCGCGGGCCGATGTTGCCGCCGCGGTACTTGCTGCACTGCTGGTGGCAGGCGGGGTGGTGGTCGCCGCCCCGGCGGACGAACGTGCCGCGGTGGCTGGCGCGGTGGGTGCCGTCGCCGTACTTTGCGTGGCGGCGACCGTCCCGCCGCCGCAGGCGGCCAGCGCGACAACGGCGACGCTTCCACCGAGCAGCGTGAGGAACTCACGGCGCGTGCCGACATCACGAACAGCGGTTACCGGGTGACGCATACGTCCTCTCCTTGGTGGCAACGACACGATCCACAGCCGCAGCGAGGTCTAGCACGCAAGGCGCACGCGGCCAGGGTAGTTGAGCACGGCTCTCTCGGCCTGTCAAGGATGCGTGTCGTCCCAGTCCACGACCCGCAGCGCCCCGTCGGCGTCGAGCAGCACGTTGTTCGTGACGGCGGACCATCCCGGGGGCGCCTACCGGCCGGTCTGGCTGGCCCGAGCGGACCTGACCCAGCACGACGTGCGACCGCACGCCCTGGCAGCGGCGCTGGCCCGTGGCCTCCCGCCGACGGACGTTAGCGTGCTGCGCATCGAGGACTGATCAGGGCGGCGGGGGAGCGA
>JAICXR010000162.1 GCA_025980355.1 Chloroflexota bacterium
ATCGTGACCGCCTACCCGCACAGCCTCATCGGCCTGGAGGACTTGACCCACATCCGCGAGCGGAGGAAGCGGAAGCACGGCAAGAAAGCCACGAAGCAGCAGCGCCGGGCCAACCGGCATGCCGCGCAGTGGAGCTTTGCCGAATTGCATGGCTTCGTCGCGTACAAGGCACTCATGCACGGCAGTATGGCCGTGAAGGTGGATGCCTACAAGACCAGCCAGGCGTGCCCGCGCTGTGGCTACACCGCGGAGGACAACCGCCCTGAGAAGGGGCTGTTGTTTGTGTGCCAGGCGTGCCATCTGGTCCTCCATGCGGACTTGGTAGGCGCGCGCAATGTCGCGCTCAGAACGCTTCTTGCTCGGCAGGACTGGGTGAGCACGGGCGTCTTGTCGGAACGCCCCGAAGTGTCGGACGGTGAAGCCAAAGCCGTGCGGCGGCGACGCTACGCGGAACTGCGGTGGAGTCCAGACGCAAGCCCCCGTGCTTGAGCCGGGGGTATCTGACAGAACTCCTACCCACCCGGCGCGCGCTGGCTCCCCCTCGCCCCGCACGGAGAGGGGGCTGGAGGATGAGGACTCCCCAGTGCCGCTTCTATGCCGTTCAGCATATACCCCGCGTAACCACTCGGCAGACGCGCATGCGTGAGGGCCGTCAGTATAATGGCGGGGCAACGTGGCGAATCCGTTCGGAGTCTCTTGTATTGCCGGAAATGCGTCACTGAGCATGGTGGGATGGCATTGGGTTGCACGCGTTCACACTGGCGTGTCCCGAAGCTGCTTCATACGGCCATCAAGTGTTCTTTCTGTCCGCTCCCGATCGCTGAAGCCGCTGCACGGGCCACGAGTTCCCAGTGGACGCGTGGACACATTCGCGGCGCGATCACATGCCGCGCCATCAGCCCGCCGCGTGTCTGGCTTGCTGGCAGTCGCCACTTCGATACGTGCGCTCGATAAGTAAGAAGGTACGAGCTGAACGTGCGATCCTCATCGGTGGACAACGGGGCGCTGTGGGCGCAGAGTCCCGTCCGAATCCGGTGCGATTGGATGGGCGCCATCCTCCCGCGCCGTCTCCACACGCATGCCCGGTTGCGGGCGCGTGGTGGCGCGGCGTGGGCGTGGCGAGAAGGGGGTAGGGATCGACTATGTGGGCATCACGCAGCCAGCGCGGCCGGTGGCGCGCGCGTGTCGCGGCCACGCTGAGGCGCCCGACGACCTGGGCGCTCCTCGCGGTGCTGCTCCTGGTCAATATCGCGGTGACGCATACTGTCTTGAATGTCCAGGCGCGGAACGGTGCGCCGCTAATCGGCGGCATGACCGTTCCCGCCGGCGGCGTCTGGCTGAAAGGAACCGCCGAAGGTCACTGGTGGCAGCCGGATAACGTCCTGGGCCTCTGCCGGATCGATCCCAGCCCCGGCACCACCAGCGGCTTCGCCATCAACGCCGCTACCTGCGACACCACCGCGGTCAGCGCCGGACAGGCTGCCGTCGCGCCCGTGGCCAACGCGGACGGCACCACCTTCGTGTACGTCGCCGACGAAGCCGGCGCGAGCGGCGGCCCCGTGCGCCTCACCTTCGATCCCACGCTGGACAGCGGCAAGGGCGGCATCGTGCCCAAGAGCGGCATCGCCATCGGCGGCGCGTCCGCCTCCGGCCTTTTCAGCGACGCCACCAAGAGCTTCCGCAACTCCTCGGTCGCCATCGGTCCCTGCTTCACCGGCTCCCCGCCGGGCTGCTACGCTGTCTACGCCGCCTTCATCAAATCCAAGAACATCGTCCGCATCACCAACCCCAACCTGGACCTCTCCCAGCAGCGCAGCGATCTCGTCAGTAAGACGGCCGACCGGCGCAAGGGCGTCCAGTTCGGCATCGCTACCTTCAACCATCCCGCCGACGCCAGCGGGCACGTGGCGAGCGACCTCTACATCACCGAGTTGGGCGGCATCGGCGTCTCCATGATCCCCGACATCGGCGCCTGCCCGCCGGTGGACCCCGGCAACCTGCTGCTTGGCGGCTGCATCTCCTCGATTACGCCGATCACCTCGCTCTTCCCCGGCGGCATCACCGTTCAGAACAACCCCGACGGCAGCAGTAAATATCTCTACGTGGCGGACTCCCCGTTGAGCGGACTCTCCACCGTGCTGCGCTACGACCCCGAGACCGGCATCCAGGACGCCTATTCCACCAACGTCCCGCCGTATGCGTCCGCGCTGGACGGCTCGACCGTCTCCACCTACCAGAGCGTCTCTGGCCTGGGCGTGCGCCAGGACACCGGTGATCTCTACATCGCTGACGACCCAACCACCTTCCTGGTGAACCCGCCGACCGGCAAGGGCCACCTGTGGATCGTGCCGGGCGGCTCCCCGCCCGATTGCGTCGGCACGCCGGGCGCGCCCTGCCGCCCCGTCCCGCCACCCGCCGCCGTCAAAGCGAATCTCTACGCCTGGGGTGTCACGGCGCCAACAGGCGGCGGCACGCTCATCCCCGGTGGCGACGCCAATCACACCCAGCACCTCTGGGTGACGGATCACTCCGCCGGCATCTGCCGCATGGATTCCGTCCCCGGCACCGCCCTGCACGCCTACAACTACGCCGCCTGCGACGACGCCACCGTCGGCTCACCGGGCCAGATCGTCTACGATCCCACCGTCAATCAGGGCATCCCCGGCGTGCCGGACGGCACCCACTTCGTCTACGTCACGCAGGACGACCATCTCAGCCCCGGCGTCTGGCGCTTCATCTACGACCCGAACGCCGACGGCGGCAACGGTATGCTGCTGCCCGAACCGGTCGTGATGGCGCCCAACGGCGGCCTCGGCGCTCACAAAGCCGTCGGCCTCGCCCTCGGCCCCGAAGGCGCTCTCTATGTTGGCAACATCTCCGAAGGCTTCATCCGCCGCATCAACAACCCGCGCGCCGACCCGCGCGTGCAGACGGTGGACATCGTGGCCCAGACCACGGACAAGCGCGGCATCAACGGCTCGATGGCCTTCCTGGGCGCGGACCTGTACCTGCCGGAGAACCGCGGCTTCACCATCGTGCCTAACGCGGTCGGCTGCGGCCTGAACGGCTCCGCGTTCTGCGCCACCCAGCCGTTGCCCATCGGCACGTTCGGCCTCGTCTTCGGCGGCGGCGTCGCCACCGACCAGATCAACGACCTGGTCTATGCCTCCGACTCGTCGGGCGCCGCCAACGCGACCATCTGGCAATACAACCGCGCCAAGGGCACGGCCATCGTCTATGTCACCGAGGGCAATGTCCCCGCCGCCGGCAGCGCGAACGCCACCGTCTGGTGCTCCCTCACCTGCAAGCGGCCCTTCGACCACAACCTGACCCCCGGCGGCACTACCGGCTTCCCCTTTGCTCTGGGCCTGTCGGTCGATCAGGATACCGGCGACCTCTTCATCTTCGATGACCCCGCCTCCGGCGCCCGCGCCGGTCGCGGCCGCGTCTGGGACGCGCCGTTCAACCCGCTGGAAGGCATCGTCCCGCCGCCGCCCACCGCGCCCAAGGCAGACATGGCAATCGCGCTCTCGCATCCGGGCGCCTTCACCGCCGGCGGCACGGGCGCCTTCAATGTGGTCGTCGCCAACAATGGGCCAACCGCCACCTCCGGTCCCACCACCGTCACCGACACACTCCCCGCCGGCCTCAGCTTCGTCTCTAGCGCCGGTCCCGGCTGGAGCTGCGCGGCGGCGGGCCAAACCGTTACCTGTACAAACACGGCGACGATGCTCGCCGGCACCTCCTCCACCATCACTCTCACCGTCGCGGTGGACCCCACCGCCAGTCAGACCGTCTCCAACTCCGTCACGGTCTCCGGCGCCGCCCCAGATCCGATCACGGCCAACGACACGGCCACCGATATCGTCGCGCTGGTGACGTCCGCGAGCGCCGACCTGGCGCTGACCATGCAACATGGCGCCTCGTTCGTGCCCGGCCAGTTCGGCATCTACACGGTCTCTATCACCAACAACGGCCCGTCGCAGGCGAGCGCGCCGGTCAAAGTCACTGATACGTTGCCCGCCGGGGTAGGCTTCCTCACCGGCAGCGGCACCGGCTGGAGCTGTGGCGCGGTCGGCCAGACCGTCACCTGTACCAACAGCCAGCCCATCCCGGTCGGCGCCGTCTCCACCGTCGGCATCAACGTCAGCGTGAGCTCCACCGCGCCCAGCAGCGTCACCAACACGGCCACAGTGACGGGTGTGGAGACCGACCCCAACCCGGCTGACAACACCGCGACCGACCCGACCACGGTGACGGCGCTGGCGGACCTGGCCCTCTCGGCCACGGCGCTGCCCGATCCCATCAAGGCCAAGGGGCTGCTGACCTACACCATCACCCTGACGAACAACGGTCCCTCGGCGACGAGCGGCGTCGTGCTCACCTTCGCCGCGCCGAGCAACGTCGCCTTCCTGCGCACCAACTCGACCATCGGCAAGTGCGTGCGCGTCAACACCACCGTCACCTGCACCGTCGGCAAGCTTGCCGCGATTGGGGCCGGCGCCACGGCGACCATCACCATCGTCGTGCGTCCGCTCGCGGCCGGCGGCGTCGGCGCGACCATCAGCGCGACCTCCACCCTGCCGGACCCGAGCGCGGCGAACAACACGCTCAACCTGCTTACCATAGTGAACTGATACCGCATGCCCCCCTCCCCATGCGTGGCGGGGGGGGCCGGGGGGTGAGGACTCCCTAACACGTTTGCGGAAGAGTGTTTGACACATGCGCTGGCGGAACGGGCGAACACCGCTGGCGCGTGCGGCCAGTTGACGAGGGGGACATCCATGCGCGACGACAGCGGCGGCGTCAGCGAACGCCAAGCCTCTACTCTTCAGGTCCATCCGGCGGCCGTCGCGGCGTTTGCCGCGCTGATCACCTCTGGCGGCGGCCTGTGGCTGCGACTGTTGCACAGCGTGGACGCCTCGTCCGGCACACCGCCGCCCTTCGGCGTCGGCCCCTGGCTGCGCGACGCCTCGCTGACGCTGCCGGTGATCGCGCTGGCCGTGTGGGCGACGTTGCTGCTCTGCCGGCGGCTGCTCCCGCCTGGCGCGCTGCTCTCCCAACGCGCCGCCACCGTCGCGCTGGCGGGAACCGTCGCCTTCGTCACCAGCCTTGTGCTGGGCGCGGCCTATCCGCTGCTGGACCTGATCTTCGCGCCGCGCGACGACTTCTTCCCCGGCGTCCTCGATCAGCCGATCGTTCACCTGCCGCTCGGCATCCGTATGCTGCGCGATGTTGCGCTGGCACTCGCCATTGTGCTGCCGCTCGCGCTGGGCGTCGCCGCCGCGCTCGCCCGCCTGCTCTGGCGTGGGCCGCTGCGCATCGAGGGTGCCGCGTGCCCGGCGCTGGCAACCGTGCCGGCGCGCATACCCCTGGCCGGCCGCATGCGCGCGAAGACACAGCCGCGGCTCGTGCTGGCCGGCGCGCTGGCCCTGCTGCTCGGCCTGCCTGTCGGCCTGCGCTTCGTCGGCCTCGGCGCCACCGCCGCCGCCGCCGTGGACCCCGGCAATCCCTGCCCATCCGGCGCCCCGATCAAGCAGTTCGACGTCCAGGCGATTGACGTCAACATCCCGCTGAACCGCTTCGGCGACCACGACCCCGCCGGCAAGATGTTCGTGCTCTCCTCCCCGGTCAGCGCCGTGCGTACCGAAGAGGGCAGCCAGCAGGTCTCCATCGGCCTGGGCGACGACCCCATCCAACCGTTGATCATCCGCGCTAACGAAGGTGATTGCGTGCGCATCGCCTTCACCAACAACGCCACCGGCGGCAACTACGGCATGAGCATTGACGGCCTGGCGAACATGATCGGCTCGGCAGGCTCCGCCGTCGGCGCCAACCCCTCATCCGAAGTCTCGCAGGGCGCGTCGGCCAGCTACGTCTACTACGTCCCCAACGACCCACAACTCGAAGGCTCGCACCTCATCCACCCCGGCCCCGGCTACCGCGACGCCGTAGATCACGGCCTCTTCGGCGCGCTCGAAGTCGAGCCGGCCGGCTCCACCTATCTCGACGTCAGCACCGGCAAGCCGCTCGATAGCGGTTGGGCCGCCTCCATCGTGCCGCCGACCAACAAGGCCTTCCGTGAATACGTGCTGGCCTTCCATGAGATCGGCAACGAGGAGTTCAAGATCCGCACGCGCACAGGCGACGACCTGCCGCAGATCGACCCGCACACCACGGCCTACCGCCCTGGCTCGCGCGCGATGAACTACCGCTCCGAACCCTTCTACGACCGGCTGAACTTCGCCCCCCAGCAAGAGGCGCAGGGCTACGGCAGCTACACCTTCGGCGACCCCGCCACGCCCATGCCGCGCGGCTATCTGGCCGACCCCACCAAGATCCGCATCATCCACGCCGGCAGCGAGATGATGCACGTCTTCCACCTGCACGGCGGCGGCATCCGCTGGCGCTACAACCCCCAGGCCGACCACACCTACAACTACGCCGACACCGGCCTGAAGAAGTTCCCGGTGCAAATGTCGCAGTCGTCGCGCCTGGATTCGCAGGCCTTCGGTCCCGGCGAATCCTACGACCTGGAGATCGAGGGCGGCGCCGGCGGCGTGCAGCAGGTCGCGGGCGAATTCCTCTTCCACTGCCACATCGCCAGCCACTACGTCGCCGGCATGTGGAGCTTCTGGCGCGTCTACAACACGCTCCAGCCCGACCTCGCCCCCCTGCCCGACCGCCTGCCCTTGCCGCAAGCGGTGGACTCCACCCAGCTCATCGGCAAGACCTACAACGGCGTCACCCTCACCGCGCAGAACCTCGACCAGTGGATTCGCCCGCAGCTCCCGCCCCAGGGCGTGCGCAAGTCCGACATGGACGCCACCGTCTGGAACTGGGCCATTGACACCACCACCCCCAGCGCGCCGCTCTATCTCGGCGAGCCGGAGATGGCCGGCAGCTACGCCGATCTCCCCAACGGCGTGCCCGGCCACCCCAGCGGCTACCTCGGCGACCGCTTCGCCGGCAGCCGCCCGGTCATCCTCTTCGACCCGCTCAACGGCCGCATCGCCTGGCCGCTGCTGCGCACCCATCTCGGCATGCGTCCGCCCTTCTCCGGCAACGGCCACTCCGGCGCCCCCTACCTGGGCGAGACCGCCGACGCGGCGCCCACCAGCGCCGTGGACCCCTGGGCCGGACGGCCCGACGGCCTCTGCCCGGCCAACGCGCCGGTGCGCCACTTCAACATCGTCGGCATCTCCCTGCCCATCCAGGTCGGCCCCAACGCCAGTAGCGAGACCGATCCCGAAGGCCGCATCTACGTCCTCGCCGAGTACAAG
>JAICXR010000574.1 GCA_025980355.1 Chloroflexota bacterium
CATTATCTGACGCAGTGGCGCGTCCCCCACGGCTACAGCGAACACCCGGGCGCTCACACGTTCGAGTTCGGCAATGATCGCCTGCCCGATATGCTCGACTGGTTTGCCCGGCAGTTTGGCGCTACGCCGCCATCCCCGGCCCCAGCAGCAGCGCCTTCATCCCGGCCAGCAGCGCCAGTTCCGTGAGGCACAGCAGCGTCAAGGCGGCGGGTGCGCCGCCGGTTCGGAATACGAAGCGGTTGGGCGACCGGGCCAGGCCGGCGAGGGCGCTGAGGGCGATGCTATTGAGGCCCGCCAGCATGGCCAGGAGGCCGGCGTTGCTCAGGAAGGCGACGGGATAGAGGGTCCAGGGCGCGACCGACCGGACGACGATGTAGGCGGGCACCGCCGCGCCGAGACATGGCAACACGTCGCGCAGATGAACCAGCGGCGGCCGTGGATCGGCCGCCCCGAAGCGCGCCCGGGCGATGACGGGCGCCAGCAGCAGGGCCAGGGCCATACCGGCGCCAAGCCCGGTGGCCAGCCGGAGCGCATTGGTCGGCGCATAGAGGTGCGGCAGGGCCAGGTCCGCCGCCACAGAGTTCAGGCCGTCAACGGCCATGAGGGCGACCAATGCGAGCAGCAAAGCGATGAAATGGGGTGGAGGAGGCAGCATGGAACGCTGGCGCCCCTGGGCGCGCAGGACGCCGAAGGCCAGGGCCGCCCCGGTATAGATCCCGGTGTTGCGGGCACAGAGCGGCAGGGCGACACCGCCCGGCCTCAAGGTGTGGGTCGGCAGTTGGGCGCAGATGCCGGAATCCAGCCAGCGTAGCGCCTCCAGGAGCGGTGCGCTGAGCGGAATGAGGAGCAGCAGGAAGGCATACGGCCAAAGGCCGGCGAGCGGCGGGCGCTCAGCGACCCGTAGCATGGCGCGTCGCCGTGGGGACCGGCAGGGGCAGGCGCCGCAGTGCCGCCCGCAACACCGCTTCGGTCACGCGACCCTCGTCCAACACGATGTCGGCATAGCGGACGACCGGGATGCGATATCGGTAGGCGGCGTAGAATTGCTGATTGTCCAGAATGTCGATCTGGTACACCCGCAGGCCATACTCCGCCCCGATCGCCGTGACGAGCGGTTTGGCGTCGTCGCACAGGCAACAGCCGGGCTTGCCATACAGCACGATGCCGGCCCGTTCCAGGTCCGAGGCGGGATCGCTCACCCGCGATGTTGCGTCGGTCATTCGACCGCCTCCGTTGGGACGGCTTCCTCGTCCCCGTGGCCAGCCGCTGCGTCATCCTCAGCCCGGTCCTCTTCCGCCAGCCGGTCAAGAAAATCCTGCACCCGCTGGTCGGCGCGCGCGAGGAGCGGCTCACCGTGGCCGAAATAGCATTGGTCGAAGCGAAGCGGGCGCAGCGCCTCCAGGCTGGCGCGCGCCTGCACGGGATCGTCGCTGAAGCCTTCCGGCGACACCGCCAGTTCGCCGTGCCGGTTGACCAAGGCGTCGCCTGCGAAGAGGATGCCGGCGGCGGGCTGGTAATAGCAGACGTGACCCGCGGTATGCCCGGGTGTGGCGACCACCTTCAGGCCGCCCGCCACGGGGATGATTTCATCGTCCGCAAGCAACCGGTCGACCTTGCTCGGCTGGTAGAGCTTGATCAAGAGCCAGCGGGCAAATTTGCCGCCCTCGCCGGTGAGGCGGGGCTTGTTCGGCGGCGTCGTCCCCTGAATGATCGGCGCATCGGCGGCGTGGGCGGCGACAATCGCCCGGCTATGGCGGCGCAGCGCGCGCAGGCCGCCCGTATGGTCGATGTGCCAGTGCGTCAGGGCGATCAGCGCCAGATCCTGGGCGGCCACGCCGGCATTCTGGAGCGCCCGGCGGATGGC
>JAICXR010000124.1 GCA_025980355.1 Chloroflexota bacterium
CGCCTACTGCGCGACCGTTCGGTCCTGCCGAAGATCGACTTTGCCATCGATTATTTCGAGCGCCTCGTCGGCCACGAACGCCGGGACCTCGACGCCGAGTTGCTGGTGAGCTTCTTTGGCGACCACAAGCTCGCCCGCTGCCTGATCGCCGCCCTCGCCCGCTCCTATCGCTTCCGTCCGCGCCGCATCGACGAGGTGGTGAGCAAGGCGTCGGCGCGCCGCCTGGCCGCCTCCGGCATCGCCGCGTCGAAATTGCTGCGCCTGGCGCTGTTCGACGAGGTCAACGAGCAGCGCGACGGCTTCACGGGGATCGATGAACGGGAGGCGGCGTGGGCCGATCTCGCCCGGCGCCTGAAGATCCGCCCGGCGGAGGTCGAACGCGTGCTCTATCTCGACCTGGACGAGCACGCCGTCTTGCGGCGGGCCGGTCCACGCGCCAGAGCGGACGACGTGGCGGCCGAGTTCAACCTCGGCGTGCTGGAGGTCCTGCTGCGCCAGGCCGAATCGGTGGAGTTGCGTCTGGCGACGCTGCCGCCGGGCGCCGGCGTGACGGCGCAGAAGGTCGGTGCCGCCTACGGCGTCGCGGTGACGGCCGGGGAGCAGACGCTGCGGCTCAGCGGCCGGCAGGACGCGCTCGGGAACTGGTCGCGCCACGGGCGCAGACTCGCCCGTGCCACGCTGGAGCTTCTAGAGCGGGGGCAGGGGAGCGTGCTGGACGGGCTGGCGACGCTGGCCCTGCCGAACCGGCGCCTGTGCTTGCGCCTGACGCCGGAGATCCTCGCCATGCTATCCGTTCCCGATCGGGGACCGGCCGATTGGCAGGACGACCTCGACGTACGCGAGGCAACATTGGAGCGCGTCAGTGCGGAAGTCCACCGGCGGCCCGGACAGTGGTCCCTCCGCCGGAGGCCGGACGCCCGGGCCGGCCAAGCGGGCGTCACGTTACCGGACCTCCAGTTGCGCAAGGGCGACCAACTGGTCCTCGTGACGGCGGTGCGGTCCGTCGCGCATGCCGGCCGCGCCGTGCACCTACTCGACCGGACGGCAACGGCCGAGCCGCACGTCTTCGTCGGGCCGGATGAGACGCTGGCGCCATTACGGGAAGCTGGCGCGCCCGTTATCCACGCCGACGGCTTTGACATCGCGGCGTTAGAAGCCGCGCTCTAAGCCGACGGCTTTGACATCGCGGCGTTAGAAGCCGCGCTCTAAACCCCCGGCCGCGTCGTGTCGTCGACCTTCAGCCGTTCGGAGCGAACGGTCGCCTGCACGCTTTCGGTCTCCTTGCGGACGGCGCGTAGGACGCGCACCTCTTCCAGCAGGATCGGCTCCTTCGACACCGTGACGTCCTCCTCCCGTACCGGCAAGCGTACCGACCAGCCACCGGCGTGGGCGTCGACGGCCGCTTCCAGCGGCAGTGGCCTGGTGGATGCCGGTTCCCGATGGTCAGCACCATCCGCCGCGGTCTGTCCCACCGAAGCAGGAGTCGTTTTGCCGGACGATCTGCCAAGCATCGCTTTCCCTTTCTGCACCGGGCGTGCCTCAGCCGAGCGCCCGGCGCACGAGGTGCTCCAGAAAGCCGGCCTCGGCCGGTTCCGCGCCTTCCGAGGTGGCAGCCACTTCGCCTCGCGCGGCTTCATCCTTGGCGTCCGGATAGACCTCGTGGACTAGGCCCGTTTGCTGCGGATCGTCGACCACCACGCGCTCGCGCCGTAGCGTCTCCTCGAAAAGACGTCGTTCGCTCGTTTCGACGCGCCGGATGCGCAGCTGTTCGCGCATCACCAGCCGTTTCACCACGACGAGTTGCTCCTCATAGACCGGGACGACGAGGACGCCATCGTCGTCCCACGGCGCGACCCGCTCCTTCACGGCCTCGCCGATTGGGACGTGCTCGACCTCAACCTCCTCGCGCATGGCGTCGACGGCCAGCCGGCCCGGAAACTCCTCGAGCGCCGTATGCACTTCGACTTCGCCAACCGTGTGGAGCTCTTTGTGCGGCACCAGGCGCTCTTCGTGGAGATGGAGCGTGTCGATCAGCTCGGCGTCGGCCGGCGCCGCGTTCACCGACCCGTCCGTCGCCGGGCCCGCCGTCCACTGGTGCAATTCCGCCAGGGTGCACGTTAGGATGACCGTTCCGTCGTCGCGAAGACCCCGGATGAGCGTCAGCGGCAGCAGCAGGTGCTCCGCGCTCGAGGTCGGCGCGATGCGCAGGAATTGGGGCCGCCCCTCGCTATCGTTGTCCACACCCACGACGTGGCCGGCCAGGCCATCGGTACACTGGACGGCCGCTCCTCGCCGGGTGCGCCTGGTTGGCATTGTGGCCATTCGCCTCCCCTTTCATCAGCACCGATTGCCAGGCTCGTCGCGCAATTTCTGGGCCAACCGGCGCTGCCGGCACCAGCTCAGGTCCACTCCGCGGCGATCAGTATGGCCACCGGCCTGCTTTCCCTCTCCGCTTGGGCCAGCGCCGCCGTAAACAGTTCGGTGTCGGCCGGCGAGCGCGCGATCCGGTAGTGGATCTGCCACGCGGCGAGGAGCGGTTCCAGATAGTGCGCGGCAGTATCCGCCGACAACCCATCCGGCTGCCAGCCTCGGTAGCCGATCACGAGCAGCAGCGGCAGCCGGAGCCACAACGCCAGGCCGCGGATGGAATCGCCGGACTCGAAGAAGCCGGTACTCTGGATCACCACCGCCGGTTTTTTGCCGGCGACGAACAGCCCGGCCGCGACGCCGAAGCTCTCCCCTTCGCGGCACACCTGCACCAGTTCGATCTCGGCGTCGCTCCGGACCACGTCATAGAGCAGGGCCGACTCGCTGTCCGGCAACCAGACGAGGTGGGTGACGCCCGCGCGTTTCAGGCTCGCCAGCACGGCCGCGGTGTCCAGCGCGCCGGATATGGCGGGCACGTCCGCCGATAGCGGCGTCACGACGACATCCTGTATCTTTCCCATTGCGCCTCCCGGCGCGCACCCGGTACCCCTGTCGTCTGCCCACGCAGAGACAGACACGCATCAGGCCCTCGTCAGGGCGCGCTTCTTTCCCGCCAGTGTACAGCCTCTCGCCCGCTCCGTGGCCCGATAACCGTCCGGCACGGTACGATTGGTCGGAGACAGAACAGGAAGGAGAGCGACCATGGCAACACTCACTTTGGAGGCGACCGTTCGCACCGTGCTCGGCAAGAAGGTGAAGCGCCTGCGCCAGGCCGGCCTGGTGCCGGCGAATATCTATGGCCATAACCGCCCGTCGGAGGCGGTGCAGATCCCGCGGCGCGAGTTGGAACTGGTGGCCCGAGAGGCCGGAAGCAGCGGTATGGTGGAACTGCGTGTCGCCGGTGAACGCGAGGTCCGCAACGTCCTCGTTCGCCGCCTCACCTACAACGCCGTGACGCGCCGGCCGGTCCACGCCGACCTCTACCAGGTGCGCATGGACGAGCCGATCGTGGCCGAAGTGCCGATCCATCTGACCGGGGAAGCGCCGGCCGTGCGGGCGGAAAACGGGAACGTCCTGGCCTTGCTGAGCCACATTCGTGTCCGGGCATTGCCAGGCGATATGCCGGCGGCGATTACGGTGGATCTCTCCGGCCTCGCCCACGTCGACGATGCCATCGCCGTGCGCGATCTGCAGTTGCCGGCCGGCGTCGAATCGCTGGCGGACCCGGACGAGCTGGTCACCAAGGTCAACGCCCCACGCGTCGTCGTGGAGGAGGTGCCGGTCGAGGTCGTCACCGAAGCCCCGCCGGCAGCCGCCGAATAGCCGAGAAAGCCATGGCCGGACCGCGAGGGGCACGCCTCCCTGGCGGTCCGGCCCAGGGCACGCGAGTCACGCCGGTCGCTTCTTGCGTCCCAGACCCGGCGACCGTAAGATCGAGGCACTCCGCGCGACGGTCCAGTCGTCGCCGCATCCTTATCGCTATCCTCGCCGGCTAGCAGTGATAGGAGCGTTCCATGCACCGCATTCTCGTCGCCAATCGCCACGGCCATCAGGTGGTGGAGTGGGAGACGACCGACACGGAGGAGGCCCGACAACAGATCGCCGCCGCCGAGCGCATCCTCCGCGAAGCGCGGGACAAGGGCTGCCTGGTCTCGCGCAAGGAAGGTGGCCAGCACGTGCTGGATACGCGTCCCTTCGACCCGCAGGTTGAGGAGTACCAGATCGTTGCCCCCATCGCCGGCGGCTAAGCCCGCCGTTTGGTGGCGTCGATGGCTCCGCATGCCGGGTCCCGATAGCCCGGGCGACCCGATCCTTGGCGCGATCGAACAGCCGTGGCGTTCCCGGTGGGACCATTTGCCGCGCCGTGATCCCGGTCCCAACTTGAGCGCGGCGGAGCGCCGTCAGGCCCGGGTGCGGGCGCGCGAGGTGGCGCGCCTGACCTTGGGCGATGCGCTCTGGACGCGGGCCCAACGGGACGGGTATCTGGACCTCCGCTCCGGTACCTTCCCCGGCGTCACCTATCGCCTGCGCGTCGGGTTGCGCATCGAGGTGCGATGTGACCCGGGCGTCACCTCGCCGTGGCTCTATCCCTACCTCTGCATCAATCCCAGCTATCCCTTACCGGAAGAAGAGTTTTTCGCCCAACTCTACCTCTACGTGCGCGACCGGGAGGACATCGTCATCCGTGTCGCCGCCCCGCAGCCGTGGGACCAGACCCTGGGGCGGACGTTCTAGTTCACCAGCGCCCGCGCCAGGCCGGCACGATCGACTCCGCCCCGGCACGCGCCCATGTGGCGAAGTCGACGAGTGTGTAGAGCAGCAGGAGCGGCCAGCGGCGGGGTGGGAACGCCAGGCGCACCGCCGGCGGTGCCGCCCGGATATAGCCGATCCGCCGCCACCAGCCGGTAGCCAGGGCGATCAGCCAGAGGAGGCGGGCCGGCCGGCGTAGTCGCCCCGGCGTGAGGGGCAGGACCACGAAGACGACGCCAATGATCATCGATTGGATGCCCTGGCGGACCACGGTCCAGTCGCGAAAGCGCCGGCCGACGAGCACCAGATTGCGCAACCAGCGCGCGCGCTGGCGGCTGTAGTCGCGCAGGTCCGTTGCCAATCCGACCGGCATGCGACTGGACCGGACGAACCGACTGCCGACGCCGGCCGCCCGCAGCCTGCAGGCCAGGGTGTAATCGGTGCCGGTCGCGGCGTCCCAGGCGAAGCCGCCGGCCCGGACCGCCGCGGAGCGGGTGAGCGCGGCGTTGCTGCCCAGCATCCCCGGCGAAAGGTCCGGGATGGCGGCGTCGCCGGCGATCTCCAGCGCCCATTGATAGGCAACGATCGGCAGCGACCGCAACCCCGGCAGCGGCTCGCGGGCGCCGGTGGCGGCCTCCGCCTCGCCCGCCAGAATCGGGCGGAGCGTCGCGGCGACCGCCTCCTCCGTTGGGCGCGCATCGGCATCGGTGAGAAACAGGAGGTCGCCGCGACAGGCCCGGAAGCACCGTGCCAGGGCGCGCTGCTTGCCTTCTCCGGGCGATTGTTCCAACACCACGACGTTCGGCATCCGAAAACGGACCGCTTCCGCAAAGCTGCCGTCCGGGCCGCCGGCGCAGAGCACCAGCTCGCGCGGCTGGTACGCTAGGGCCTGAAAGGCGGCGACCAGTCCGCCGATCTGGCCCCGCTCCCTCCAGACCGGCACGAGCACGCTCAGAACGGGCTGGTCGTCCGACACGTCATCTCCTCGCGCAAGCAAGCATCCGAGAGAGGCACTATAACGGGTAGCGGGCCGCGACGGTATCGCCGCTACCGCAACACCTCTTCAATCAACGGGTGGAGCGTCGGCGGCTCGGCGCCGAGGGCGTAGGCGGCACGCACGGCGGACACGGCTTGCGCCGCCGTATCGGGCGACGTGGCGTGCACGGTCGCCAGGGCATCACCGGCCGCCACGAGCGCGCCGACTTTGGCGTGGAGGACGATCCCGGTGGCGTGGTCGATCTTCTCGCCCTTCTTCGTCCGGCCGGCGCCGAGGCCGATCGCCACGTAGCCCAGATCGCGGGCAGCGATGGCGCGGACGTGGCCTGGCCGGTCGGCGTACACCGGGACCTCTACCGGCGCGTGGGGCAGGCGCTGTGGTTCGTCCACCACGGCCGGGTCGCCCCCTTGCGCCAGGATCATTTCCCGCAGCTTGGCCAGCGCGGCGCCCGACGCCAGCACCGCTTCCAGCCGTCGCCGGGCCGCCGTCTCGTCCGCCTCCATGCCGCTCAACCGCAACAATTCACTCCCTAGGCCGAAGCAGAGGTCGCGGAGGTCGTCTGGTCCGCCGCCGCGCAACGTCTGGATCGCCTCCGCTACCTCCAGCGCGTTGCCGATTGCCCTGCCGAGCGGCTGATCCATCCAGCTCAGGGCGGCGGCCATCTTCAAGCCGGCGGCACGGCCGATCGTCAGCATCGTGCCCGCCAGTTCGCGGGCGGCCTCCGGCTGTTCCATGAAGGCTCCGTTGCCCATCTTCACATCGAGCACCACGAAGCGAGCGCCGGCCGCGATCTTCTTACTCATGACGGAGGCGGCGATCAGCGGGACCGAGTCCACGGTGCCGGTCACGTCGCGCAGGGCGTACAGTTTGCCGTCGCCCGGCGCCATGTCGGCGGTCTGTCCAGCGATGACGAGGCCGGTCGTCTGGGCCTGGCGCACGAACTGCGTGGCGGACAGATCCACCCTGAGGCCGGGCACCGCCTCCAGCTTGTCGAGCGTCCCGCCGGTGAAACCGAGACCGCGCCCGGACATTTTCGCGACCGGAAGCCCTGCGGCCGCCACCAACGGGCCAAGCACCAGCGTCGTCTTGTCCCCGATGCCGCCCGTGGAATGCTTGTCGGCGGCGACGACGCCGTGCCCAACCAGGTCCAGCCGCCGGCCACTGGCCACCAGGGCCTCTGTCAAGCCAATCGTTTCTTCCGCACCCAGGCCGATGAGCAGCACCGCCATCAGCCAGGCGGCGACCTGGTAATCCGGAATCTCCTCGTCGACGTAGGCTTGGACCAGCCAGCGTAATCCTTCGGCCGTCAGGCCCTGGCGCCGTTTCGTCCGTTCGATAAGCTCGAGCATGGAACGCCGAGTACTGCTCACGTCCGGTTCCTCTCGTGCAGCATGATCCGGCATGTTGGCACCGTTGGCGAGCCCCCTCTGCCCTCGCGCCATCCATGAACCGGATGGGCCGACCAGCGCCAGTACCACCGGGGCCTTGCCCCCTGCGGTCCCATGTGGTCTCATAACTCTAACGAAAAGCATTACAGAAAGGAGCGACGATGAGCTATTACCGCTATTACGCCACCCTCGGTGAGTCCAGCAATGCCATTGTCGAGAGGACGCACCGCCGGGCATTTCAGCGCCAGGTCGCCTTCGAGTCCGCCCTGCTGCTGCTCATCGTTCTGGCGGCCCTGGCGATTGCCGGACGACTGCTCATCCTGGACCTGACGAGCGCGGCGGTCCCCGGTCCGTGGCTCGCTGCCGTCCGGGCGTTCCTGTAACATCGGTTGCCGGACGGTAATCGTCGCCCGTCACCCTGGTATCCTGAAGCGTAGCCCGCGGCGCGGTCACGGCTCGAGCGTGGCCGCGCATGTGCTCCGACGGCAGGATGCTGGAAGGATGTCGAAACGATGGCGATGACGGTCGAATCCCCGGCCGACGCGGAACCCGCTGACGCCGCGGCGGAGCGCGCACCCTATTGCCCGTCGCCGTACCACTATTCTCGCCGGCGCACGCACGTCGTCATGGTCGGCAACGTCGGCGTGGGGGGCGACAACCCGATCCGCGTCCAGTCGATGACCACGACGAAAACGTTGGACACCGACGCGACGGTGGATCAGGCCGTCCGATTGGTCCAGGCAGGCTGCGAGATCGTCCGCATCACCGCGCCCACCGTGAAGGCGGCGCGCAACCTCGGCGTCATCCGGGATCGGCTGGCGGCCCGCGGCATTCGGGTGCCGTTGGTGGCCGACATCCATTTCTCGCCGGACGCGGCATTGGAGGCGGCCGACCACGTCGACAAGGTACGCGTCAACCCCGGGAACTACGCCGATTCGCGCCAGTTTGCGGTACGCGAGTATACCGACGCGCAGTACGCCGCCGAGCTGCGGCGGATCGAGGAGCGGTTCGCCCCCCTCGTCCTGAAGTGTAAGGCCCGCGGTGTGGCGATGCGCGTCGGCACGAACCACGGATCGCTCTCCGACCGCATCGTCAATCGCTTCGGCGACACGCCCGAAGGCATGGTCGAATCGGCGTTAGAGTTCGTGCGCATCTGCGAGAAGTATGACTACCACAGCGTCATCCTCTCCATGAAAGCCAGCAACCCCAAGGTGATGATCGC
>JAICXR010000001.1 GCA_025980355.1 Chloroflexota bacterium
GCCGCCAGGGCGGAGATATTCACGATCAGGCCGGAACGTTGGGCGATCATGAGCGGCGCGGCCAGCATGCTGCTGACATAATGGGCGCGCACGCCGGCCTCGAACATCGCGTCCCAGCGAGCGATCGGCACGGTCCAGAAGTACTCGTAGCCGCCCCAGACGTTATTGACGAGAATGTCCAGCTTCCCGTGCTCGGCGCCGATGCGCGCGAAGAGCGCCGCCACCTCCGTGTCGTTGCGGTGGTCGCAGCGCACGGGAATCGCCTGCCCGCCGAGTCGATTCACGGCGACGGCGGTCTCATGGATCGTGCCGGGGAGGTTCCCGGCACTCTGCCCCTCCTCGACCGTCCGCCCGGTCAGGTAGACCGTGGCGCCCTCTTCGCCCAGGCCGAGCGCGACGCCCTTCCCGACCCCGCGACTCGCCCCGGTGACCAGGGCGACCTTCCCACTTAAGGGCGACGTGGCTAGACTAAGCTGCATGACTGCCCCTCCGCTGGGATGAAAGGTGCGCCCATGGTAGCAGCACACCGGCCGCCCAACATCGTCTTCGTGCTCACCGACGATCAGGGCTACGGCGATCTTGGTTGCCACGGCAACCCGTATCTACGGACGCCGAACATCGACCGGCTGCACGGCCAGAGCGTCCGCCTCACCAACTTCCACGTCGGCCCGACCTGCTCGCCCACCCGCGCCGGTCTCTACACCGGGCACTATGCCAACAGCACCGGTGTCTGGCACACCATCGCCGGGCGCTCGTTATTGCGCCGGGACGAACGCACGCTGGCCGACCACCTCGCCGCCGCCGGCTATGCGACCGGCCTGTTCGGCAAGTGGCACCTGGGCGATGCCTATCCCTACCGACCGCAGGATCGCGGCTTCCAGGAAGTCGTCACCCACGGCGGCGGCGGCGTCGGCAACACGCCGGACTTCTGGGGCAACAACTACACCGGTGACCACTACTGCCGCAACGGCGTCTGGGAGCCGTTCGACGGCTACTGCACCGACGTCTGGTTTGGGCTGGCCACCGACTTCATCACGCGCCACCGCGACCGGCCGTTCTACTGCATGCTGACACCCAACGCGCCCCACTCCCCCCACATCGTGCCGGAGCGGTTCAGCCGGCCCTACCTCGACCTCGCCCGATCGGACCCGGCGGCGGCCCGGTTCTTCAACCATCCGGCCTCCGACCAGATGGTCAAGTTCTACGGCATGGTCGCCTGCATCGACCAGAACGTCGGCCTCTTGCGCGCCCGCCTGGATGACCTCGGCCTGGCCGAGAACACCATCTTCATCTTCATGACCGACAACGGCAGCGCCGGCGGCCTGGCGCGGGACCGGGAGCAGTTCATCACCCACGGCTACAACGCCGGGATGCGGGGCGGCAAGGCGACCCCCTACGAGGGCGGCCACCGCGTCCCGTTCTTTCTGCATTGGCCGGCCGGCGGCCTTGCCGAAGACCGCGACCTCGCCACGCTGACGGCGAACGTGGACATCGCGCCCACGCTGCTCGACCTCTGTGGCGTCCCGAACGACCCGGCGGGGTTCCACGGGCGTAGCCTCCTCCCGCTCCTGCGCCCGACGGCGGCGGTGCCGGACTGGCCGGACCGGGCGATCGTGACCGACTCGCAGCGCCTGCTGCAGCCGCTCCAGTGGCGGCTGAGTTGCGCGATGCGCGGTCCGTGGCGGTTGATCAACGGCCACGCCCTCTACCACCTCCCGAGCGACCCCGAACAACGCCACGACGTCGCCGGCCAGCACCCGCAGATCCTGGCGCAACTGCGCGCCGATTACGAGGCCTGGTGGGCATTGGTATCCGCCCACACGGACGAGGAGATCCCTATCCTGCTCGGCGACCCGACGGCCCCGCGGGTCTTGCTCACCTCCCACGACTGGCGCCGTACGTCCACACAGGCGATTGGCATCGAAGAGTACGGAGATGACTCGCTCTGTGTCTGGAACCAGGCGCAGGTCCACGCCGGGCCGGAAGCAAACGGCTACTGGGAGGTGGAGGTGGTGCGCGCCGGCCGCTATCGGATCGAGCTACGCCGCTGGCCACGCGAGGCCGATCTGGCGCTGGCCGCCGGCATCCCCGGCGACGTGACGCGGTATACCGACAGCATCGCCGACGGCTACGGCGGCGGCCGGGCGATCGCCATCTCCACGGCGGCGATTGCCATCGCCGGCGTCGGCGCCGAGCGCGCGGTCGATCCCGCCACCGCGGCGGCGGTGTTCGAATTGGACTTGCCGGCCGGGCCGGCGCACCTGCAGACCACGCTCCGCACGGTCGACGGCGCCGCGCTCGGCGCGTACTACGTCTACGTCGAGCCGGCGGGACATTAGGTGGCGGTCAGGGCTTGTCGCCACCGCTTTTGGAGCCGTGGTAATGCCTTGGTAGCCAGCCGATTCCCCCCACCCGGATACCGTTCCGCTACGCAGTCGCTGGAAGTATTGGACGCAAGCGGACGGCCATGGTAGCGTTTTTTCGGATTGCATAAGAAGTCAATATGATCGCCGAAGGGCAGGGGCTATGCAGATCGCCATCCTCATTCCCGACACGACCTACGCCCAGTTGTACCCGCCGGACGTGCAGGCGCGCCTTCACCGGCTCGGGACGGTGGAGCAAGCGACGGGCAATAGCGCCGCCCTGGCGGAACAGGCCCCCGCCCTGCTGGCCGGGGCCGAAGCGCTCCTGGCCGGACCCGGGACGCCCAGCCTGAAGGAGGAATGGCTCGACGCCGCCCCCAACCTGAAGATCATCGGCTACTCCACCGGCAGCGTCCGCGGCATCATCCCGCCGACCATCTTCGGGCGAGGCATCCGGCTTTTCCATAATGCGCCCGTGATCGCCGATGCCGTCGCCGAGTTTTCCATCGGCCTGGCGCTCTTCTGGCTGCGCCGCTTCCACGCCCACGATCAGCAGTTCCGCGCCGGCGTCCCCTGGAAGGAGATCCAGGTGACCCCCGGCCGCCTGCTGGCCGGGCGGTGGGCGGGGCTGGTCGGCGCCGGCTACGTCGCGCAGCGCCACATCCGGCTGCTGCTGGCCTTTGGCGCCCATGTCCGCGTCTATGACCCCTACCTCACCCCGGAGCGCGCCGCCGAGCTCGGCGTCGAAAAGGCGTCGCTGGAGCAGGTCTTCGGCGAGAGCGAGATCATCGCCGTGCATGCCCCGAAGACGCCGGAGACGTATCACATGATCAACGCCGATATTCTCGCCCGCATCCAACCCGACGCGATCCTGATCCAGAACTCCCGCGCCTGGGCGATGGACCAGGACGCCCTGTTGCGGGAGCTGCAGACCGGGCGCTTCTGGGCGGCGCTGGACGTCTTCGACAAGGAGCCGCTGCCGGCCGACAGCCCCTTCTTTCAGTTGGACAACGTGCTGCTGACTCCCCACATGGCCGGCAAGGCCCGGTCGACGCCCGGCAAGCTGGGGCATGCCCTGGTCGACGAGCTGGAGCGATACCAGCGCGGCGAGCCGCTACGCCAGGAGATCCTTGCCGAGAAATACGACCAGCTCGCCTGATGACGTAAGCCATCGATGTCCATCCGACGGCGGCCGCCATGGACTTCCTTCCCTTGCAGACGCGACTCCTGCCGCCCGTCAATATCAGCCCGGCGTTCCTTTGGGCAGTAGACTAACAGCGTGAGCGGAGCAGCGGTCCCCCGGCGCGGCGATCCATTGCTTGCTGCCGTGCGTCGCTACTGTCGCCAACTGGACCTTCTTCCGCCCGGTGCGCTCGTCGTCGCCGTGTCCGGTGGGGCCGATTCGGTCTGCCTGCTCCATGTGTTGCAGCGACTGCGCGGGGAATTCGGTCTGGAGCTCCACGTCGCCCATTTCAACCACGGGTTGCGGGGCGCGGAATCCGACGCCGATGCCCGGTTTGTGGCTGAGCTGGCGGATCGCTTGCACCTGCCGGCGTCCTTCGGCGGCGGCGATGTGGCCGGGGCGGCGAAGGCCGCTCACCGGTCGCTCGAAGCGGTCGCCCACGACCTGCGTTGGGCCTTCCTGGAAGCGGTACGGCGGTGCTGCGGAGCGGAGGCGGTCGCCACCGGCCACACGGCCGACGATCAGGCGGAGACAGTCTTGCTGCACCTGCTTCGCGGCAGTGGCCTGCCCGGCCTGGCCGGCATGGCCCCCGTCGGCGTGCGGGTGCGGCGGCCCCTGTTGGCGGTCCGCCACAGCGACTGCTTGGCCTGGTGCCGGGAGCGGAGCGTCGCCTGGCGGGAGGACGCCTCCAACGCCGAGCCCTGGTGCCGTCGCAACCTGGTCCGCCTGGAGGTGCTGCCGGCTCTCCGCCGCTACAACCCCTCCATTGCCACGGCGCTCGCCGGTCTGGCGGAAACGGTGCAGGTCGACCTGGCGTATCTGGACCAGCAGGCCGAGGTCGCCTTCAACGGTCTGGTCCGCCCGGCGGATGACGGCGTGGAACAGGTATCGCTGGCGGGATATCAATCCTTGCCGGGGGCGCTGCGCCGCCATCTCCTCGTGCGCTGGCTGGGCCCGGGCGTCCGCCGCGCGCACGTCGCGGCCGTCGACACGTTGCTCCGTACCGGCCGCGCCGGGGATGCGGTCGCCGTCTCCGGCGACCGGCAGGTCGTCCGGCGCTACACCGATGCCGTCCTGTCGCCGCGCGGCGCGCCACCGCCGCTTCCGGCGATTGCCGTGGCCGTGCCGGGCACGACATTTGCCCCGGGCTGGGACTGGACGATCGAGGCGGACCTGCTCCCGGCCCCGGTCGGGCCCCCGCCCGATCGCTGGACGGTGGCCCTGGACGCTGACCGCGTGCGGTTGCCGCTCACGCTGCGCAGCCGCCGCCCCGGCGATCGCCTGGAGCTCCCCGGCGTGGCCGGCGCGACGAAGCTGCAGGATCTGCTCGTGGACGCTAAGATTCCGCGACGGGAGCGGGATCGTGTCGGCGTCGTGGAGGCGGCGAATGGGATCGTCTGGCTGGCCGGCCGGCGGACGGCCGGTTGGGCGCTGGCCGACGCCGGCAGCGCCCGTGTCCTGCGTCTGACGGTGCTGCGGAACGAGAGCCGGGAGCAACGATGAACGGCCACGCCGATGCCGCCCCGCCGCGGTCGCTCGTCCCCGGCCCCCGGGTCTTGTCGCCGATGGACGACGACATGCTGGCGGTCCTGATCGGCCCGGAGGCGTTGCAGCGCCGGGTCGGTGAACTGGCCGCCGAACTGGCCGGCGTCTACGCCGATCGCAACCCGGTGCTGGTGGGCGTGTTGAAGGGGGCGGTCGTCTTCATTGTCGACCTAATGCGCGCCATGGCGATCCCCTTGCAGGTGGAATTCATGGCCGTCAGCAGCTACCAGGGCGGCACGCGCAGTAGCGGGGCGGTGCGCATCCTCATGGACCTCAGGACGAGCGTCGAGGGCCGCGATGTGCTGATTGTGGAGGACATCGTGGATAGCGGCCTGACCCTCCGCTATCTGCGCGACTACCTGCTGGCGCAGCGCCCGGCCAGCCTCCGAATCGTCGCCTTGCTGGACAAGGAGGTCGAGCGGAGCGATGGCGTGCCGATCGATTACACCGGTTTTCGCATCCCCGACCGCTTCGTGGTCGGTTATGGCTTAGACTACGCCGAGCGGTATCGCAATCTGCCCTTTGTGGGCGTGATTAAGCCGGCGATCCTGGGCGGGGAGTCCGCCGAGAATGCGCGGCAACGCTAGGCGTTGCGCTGTGTGACCGTAATGGGAGGAACAACCATGGCCGATGAGAAGCGGATCGTCCGCACGAACCTTGCGCCCCAGCCGGTGGGGCCCTATTCGCAGGCGACCGTCTGGAATGGCCTGGTCTTTGTCGCCGGGCAAGGGCCGACCGATCCGGCCACGGGCCAGCGGGCCGAGGACATCGAAGGGCAGACGCGCCAGGTGCTGAACAACCTGCGTGCCATCCTGGAGGCTGCCAACAGCTCGCTCGACCTGGCACTCCGCTGCACCTGCTACCTGCGCGACATGGACGACTTCACGAAGTTCAACGCCGTCTACGCGCAATACTTCCCGCAGAATCCCCCCGCCCGCACCACCATACAGGCTGGACGCTTGCCGGGCGACATCTCGGTGGAGATCGACGTGATGGCCGCGGTGCGGCAGGCATGAGGTAGACGGGCCCTCACCCGGCGCCGCGGCGCCGGGTGAGGGCCCGCTCGCTTAGTTCGACACGTGCCCGCGGAGCAACGCCGACACGTCTTCGTGGCGGAGGCGGCGGAGCGCCTTCGTCTCGATCTGGCGGATGCGCTCGCGGGTCAGGCCGAGGGTGCGTCCGACTTCCTCCAGCGTGTGTTCGCGGCCGTTATCGATCAGGCCGTAGCGGAGGCGGATCACTTCGCGCTCCCGCATGTCGAGCACCGACAGGGCCTGGGTCACGGCCGAGCGGCGGTCTTCCGCCTCGGCCAGCTCTTCGGCGCCGGGGTCGCTGTCGCGGATCAGGTCGCCCAGCGCCAGTTCGCCGTCTTCGCCCAGCGGCGCGTCCAGCGAGGCGACGGGGCGCGACGCCTGGGCCAGCGCCGTCACCTGCTCCACCGGAACCTGCGCCTCCGCCGCCACTTCCGCGTCGGACGGCGTCCGCCCGAGCCGCTCGCGCAGCGCCTCGCGGGCGTGGTCGACCAGGTTGCGCCGGCCGGAGAGGTATTCGGGCAGGCGCACCAGGCGCGACTGCTCGTTGAGCGCGCGCAGGATCGCCTGACGGATCCACCAGGTCGCGTAGGTCGAGAAGCGGAAACCACGGGAAGGATCGAACTTCTCTGCGGCGCGCATCAACCCGACGCTGCCTTCCTGGATCAGGTCGAGCAACGACATGCCCAGGTTCTGATATTTCTTGGCCACGCTGACCACCAGGCGCAGGTTGTGCTGCACCAGAGCGTGGACGGCGCGGCGATCGCCCGCCTGCGCCCGGCGCCCCAGGCTCACTTCCTGGGCGGGGGTCAGCAGCGGCGCCGCGCCGATCTCCGCGAGATAGGCCGCGAGGCTGTCCAGCGCCGGAGCGTGCGGATCTTCCTCTTCATAGCGCGCCCGCGTCGGGCGACTGGCAACGGGCAGCGCCCATTCGGTCGAGTTCGCTTCGTCGGAGGTCAGCGTATCACTGGTGTTTGTGTGGTACCATTCTTCCATAACTGCCGCCATCACGCCACCTCCTCGGGGATTGCATATTCTATGCCCGGATTTTTCGGGCCTAGTATGTTACCAGGGTTTGCACAATAACACAACCGTCAGGCGGCGTAGGGTCCCCCAACGGTACCGTGTTGCCGTCGCTTTGCTGCATAAGGACGCACGAAGCGGCGTCCGGTCACGACGCGATCCGGGACAGAGGATCGACGGTTAGCTCCGCGGCGAGGTCCAAGCTGATCGTCCGCTCTTCCGCGCCGACGCGCAGGCGCAACGGTTCTCGGAAGGGACCGCGGGCCAGGATGGTCACCTCAGCGCCGGGAGTGAGGCCCAATTCGGCAAGGTAGCGTAGCTTGGCGGGATCGCGGTCGCTCACCCGTCGCACGAGCGCGGACACGCCCGCCGGCAGATCGGCCAGACGCCGTTCCGCCGACGCCGGTACCTGGCCGGCCAGGGTCGGAATCGGGTCGCCGTGCGGATCGGCGGCCGGGTTGCCGAGCTTGTCGGCGATGCGTTCTTCCAGTCGCTCGGACATGGCGTGTTCCAGCCGCTCGGCGTCTTCGTGCACCTCGTCCCACGCGTAGCCGAGGACCTGGACCAGGAACTGCTCGGCGAGGCGGTGATGCCGGATCACCTCCAGCGCCGCTCGATTCCCCGTCTCGGTCAGGCGAACGCCATAATAGGGGGTGTGGTCGACGAGGCCAAGCTGCGCCAGTTGACGCAGCATATGCGAGGTGCCGGCCGGACTGATGTGGAGCCAATCCGCCAGCGCCGTGGTACTGACCGGCTGTTCGGCGCCACCCAGGTGGTAAATGGCCTTGACGTAATCCTCGACGGCCTGGGTGGTCGGGCGACCCTGGGCGTCTTGTGGCATCATCCCCTCCAATACGGAGTGTACCTGACGGTCGGAATGGGAACCGGCGAAGTGGCCCGAAGCATGGTACTCCTACATTCGCTCGCCGCGCTTGCTGTTATCGTGACGGTACGCGCCACACTCTGGAGTATTACGGCGGGATTTTTGACCGAATGGTGAACGAAAGCCGATGGAGGTAACGGCAGCTCCGGCTTCGGCCGTCATCGGCGTTGCCGGCGTCCCGCCCCGGCCCTGGAGGGCCGTCGGCGCGCGGGTCGGCCTCGCCGCGAGCGCCGGGCCGGCGGTCGCGCTGACCGCCTTCGGGTTGCGCTGCTGGCTGCTGGGCGCGCCGAGCCTCTGGTATGACGAGGGCGTGAGCTGGTCGCTTGCCCGTCAGCCCCTGACGGCAATGCTCGCCCAACTGGCGCATGCCGACTTCAATCCGCCGCTGTACATCGCGCTGCTGCACGGCTGGTTGGGGCCGGCCGGCGACAGCGAATACGCCTTGCGTTACCTGTCGGTCATCGCCGGAACCCTGGTGGCGCCGTTGTGCTGGGTCCTTGCTCGCCGCCTCTTCCGGTCCCGGGCGGCGGCGGCGACGGCGGCGACGCTGGCGGCGACGTCGGTGTTCCTGATCGACTACAGCCAGGAGGCGCGTGGCTATGCCCTGGCCGCCGCCCTCGGCGTGCTGTCCGCCTACGCGCTGTTCCGCCTCCTGGGGGCGGCGACGCCCGCGATCGTGCAGCGCTGGTGGTGGGGCTACGTGCTGGCGACCGCCGCGGCGCTCTACACGCACTATGCCATGCTGCTGTTGATGCCGGCCCATCTGGTGCTCGTGGTGCAGCATCGCCGACGGTGGGCGGCGGTCGGCGCGGCCTGGCTGGCCTGCGCCGCGCTGTATCTGCCCTGGTTACCCTCCCTGGGCCGGCAGTTGGCGACCATGCGGGCGGTTCCGGACTTCTGGGTCGGAAGCATCGTCCCGACCCTGGCGCCGGAACGCGTGCTCGCCGCCGTCGCCCTCGCCCCCGGCGCCCTGTCTAAGCAGACGGGTCTGCTGCTGGCCGGCGGCGGTGCGGCGGTGGCCTTCCTGGCGCTGGCGGCGCTGCTCGGGCCGGCCCGGAGCAAGGCGGCCGCGCTTTTGCCGCTGCAACTGGTGTGCCTCCCGCTCATGGAGGCGGCGCTGCTGACCGCCATCTTCCCGAAATTCATTGACCGCTACCTACTGCCCATCGCGCCGTTCGCCTATGTCGGCGCTGCCGCGCTGGCAGCGCTCCTCCCCACTTCCGCGGTCGCGAGTTGCCGGTTTTCGGGGCGGTGGCGGCCGGCGTTGGGACGGGCGACCGCCGTCGGCGCCGGCCTGCTGACCGTCGCCAGCGCGGCCCACGCCCTGGCCCACGCGCCGCTGGGGGCGCAGGAGATCAAGGACGGCGATACACGGGCCGCCGTCGGCTATATCAACGCGCACGCCATCCCCGGCGACGCGGTGTTGCTGGCGCAGGACACCGGCCCGGTCTTCTCCTACTACTATAACGGCGCGCTGGGTGGTCCGGGCCGCGGCTGGTTTGGCGTGGTGCCGGAGTTCAGCCGGGGCGACGACTTGCCGGCCCTCGCCGCCGCCCTGAACGGCGCCGCTACCGGGCACTCCCGCCTCTGGGTGGTGCTCTGGCACACCGATTTTGCCGACCCGACGGATTATCTCCGCAACGCCCTCGACGTCGGGGCGACGCGGTTGCTCACCTACACGGGGGCCACCGGCTACGAGTTGCGCCTCTACCAATTGCGCCCCAACAGCCATTTTTCGCCGCAGGCGTCACCCCTGCACCCGATGTCGGTGCGCTTCGGCCAGCACATCACCTTTCTCGGCGACGGCATCGAGGACGCTATCCTGCCGGCGGACGTGCCATTCGCCGTGCATACCTGGTTTCGGACCGACGCACCGTTAGACCGCGATTACCAGGTGGTGCTACGCCTCGAACGCGACGGCCACGTCTGGAGCCAGATCGCCCTGCGTCCGTCGCTGTACGGCTACCCGGCGCAGCACTGGCTGCCGGGGATCGACGTGCCGGGGCGTCTGGACTTCAAGGTGGGCGCCGACGTCCCGCCCGCCGACTACCAGCTCACCCTCGCCGTCTACGATCCGACCACCCAACAGGACCTGTCGGCGGTGGACGCGACGCGTGGCGCCATCGGCACGCGGGTCGTCCTCGGCACGGTGAAGGTGCTGCCCCCGCAACAGCCCGGCAAGCCGGCGCCGCCGGCACGCCTGCTCGGCCTCCCGGTCGATAAGGGCTTGGAACTCTGGGGCAGCGGCGCCATCCCGGCGCGCCTGCAACAGGGTGCCGCCCTGGAGCTGCCCCTGATCTGGCGGGCGACGGGCCAGCCCCAGGCGGACTACCGGGCACAGGTGGAGCTCGCGCCGCTCAGCACGTCGGCGCCGCCGATCGTGCTCGCCGCCGCCGCGCCGCCAGCACCGAGCCTCGGCACCCGAAGCTGGCCGGCGGGCGACACGTTCGAGGATATTCGGACCTTGCAACTGCCGCCCAATGCCCCGGTCGGGCCGGCGGCGCTGCAAATGCGTATCCGGAGGATCGACGGCGCCGGCAATGATCGGGTGATTCCCCTCGCCACCATCGTCGTTGACCCGCGCCCGCGCGACATGGCCGCTCCGGCGGACATCGGTACGCCGGTCGGCGCCCTTTTCGGCGACGCCGCGCTGCTGGCCGGCGTCCAGGTCGACAGCCAGGCGGCGCAGCCCGGCGGGCAGGTGACCGTGACGCTCTTCTGGCAATGCCGGCTGCCGCTGGACCGCGACTACACCGTCTTCGTCCATCTGCTCGACGCCAATAATGCCATCGGCGGACGGCAGCACGACGGGCCGCCCGACGGCGGCGCCGACCCGACGACCAGTTGGGCGCCCAACCAGTGGATCACGGACCGGCACGTCGTCCCCATCCCCGCCACGACCCCTCCGGGCGTCTACCGCCTCGAGGTCGGCCTCTATCGCCAGAACGGGGAGCAGTTCCTCCGCTTGCCGCTCGCCGCGGGCGGCGACGCGCTGATCGCCGGTACGGTGACGGTTCGTTGAGGCGCCCGTCCTGGCCCGCGCTGGTCGGTACGGACGTCCGCGCCGCCGACGGGGACGCCGGCCAGCGCCTGCACGTCCGCCCCGCCCGCGTCGATGCGGCGTCTCCCCAGCGGAGATGCTATTGTTGAAGATGGCGTCGTCGCGGCGCCGGTGGACGCGAGCGGGGAGAGCGGGCCTTGATGGAAGACAGAGCGGTCGGCTTGGATGCCGAGCCGCCGGTCAACGAACAGGCGCGCCGGCTCAAGGCGAGTAGCCTGCTCTGGTTCATCAGCAGCCGCCCCTACGTGCCGATGGCCGACATACGGCGGCGCTTCGGCCTGGCGACGGAGACCGGTACCCTGTTGCACGACGACGAAGGCCCCGTCCATATCGGCCTACCGCGCCAGGCGGCGGAAACGTTGCTCGATCTGAAGCGCAAGCAGAAGGTGGAGCTGCAGTACGACCTGGAATATGCCACGCGCATCGCCGTCGGGGCCTATCCGATCCGCATCCGCCTCGCCCCTCCCGCCCCCATCGGGCGCGGGCACCAGCAGGCGGTTCCCAACGAATCGTTCGCGGCTCCGCCCGAGGCCGGCGAACCGGCGGTCGTGGCCGAAGCCTCCCTGGCGGTCGTGTCGCGCACCGTTCGGCCCTTGCCGTCGGGCCAACGCCGTCGCCGCCGCTGAAAGGGGAACGGTATAGTGATGGCACCTGGGATGGACAAAGCAGTATGCATGTAGTGATCGTGGGCTGTGGTCGCGTCGGCGCCACCCTGGCGACGATGCTCGCTCGCGGTGGTCATTCCGTCGCCATCGTCGACCACAATAGTCAAGCCTTCGACCGGCTGCCCGATGAGTTCACCGGCCAGACGGTCATCGGCACGGGCATCGACGAAGACGTGCTGCGCCGGGCCGGGATCGAACACGCCGACGCCTTCGCCGCGGTGATGACGGCGGACAACCGCAATATCATGGCCGCCCAGGTGGCCAAGCACGTCTTCCAGGTGCCAAAGGTGGTGTGCCGCATCTACGATCCGCTGCGCGAGGAAACGTATCGCGATCTCGGCCTGGAGACCATCTGTCCGACCACCATCGGCGCCCAGCAGATCGTCGACTGTTTCGTCAGCAAGACCCCGGTGGCCCTCTCCGGGGCCTTGGAGCACTGACCGGTGTTTGCGCTCATCTGTGGCGGCGGCAAAGTCGGCTACTACCTGGCCAAATCCTTGCTGGTCCAGAACCAGGAATGCGTCCTCCTGGAGCGCGATGCCGACCGCGCCCACATGCTCGCCGACGAGCTGGGCGACGCGATATTGCCCGGCGACGCCTGTGACCCCCGGGTGCTCGCCCGCGCCGGCATCGAACGCGCCGATGTGGTGATCGCCGTCACCGGCGACGACGAGGACAACCTCGTCATCTGCCAGGTGGCGAAGCGCCGCTTCCATACTGCCCGCACGATCGCCCGCATTAACAACCCGAAGAATGAGGCTATTTTCATCAAGCTGGGGATCGACGTCACGATCAGTCCGACCCAATTGGTCCTGGCCGCCATCTCCACCGACCTACCCGACCAGGGGGTCGTCCATCTGGCGACCTTACGGCAGTATGGCCTGGAGTTGGTGGAACTGACGTTGCGCTCCGCCTCGCCGGCGGTCGGCCGCACGTTCACCGATCTGGCCCTCCCGCCGGGCACCCGCTTGCTGTCGGTGTTACGCCAGGGTGAAGCCCCGATCTACGATCGTTCGCTGCTCCTGGCGGCCGGCGATGTATTGCTGGCGACGACCCGACAGGAAGACGAAGCGGAACTGCGCCGCGTCGTCGTCGGCGCGCCCGTCACGACGTACATGGGCCGGGCGTAGGGGCAGTGGGCTGAAGCCATCGGCCATGGCCCTCGCCTGAACTGAATCGTATCCCGCTAATGCCACAGTCCGGCGGCGCCCAGCAGCGCCGCATAGCCGCCCAATGTCAGATACGTGCCATAGGCCGGCGCGTCGCCTAGCTTCGCCCGGCGCAACGCCACCAGGAAGAGCGACGCGACGCCGCCCAGGCAGACCCCGATGAAGACGGCGGTCAGGATGCGTTCGGTCCCCACCATCAGCCCCATCAGGGCGGCGAGCTTCACGTCCCCGAGCCCCAACGCCGCCTGACGGAACACCAGCAAGCCCAACCCGTAAAAGGCCGCGAACAGCACGAGGCCGATGGCGCCCCCGGTCAAGGCGCTACGGAGCGAGAGATAGGCGGGGTGGGGGAGCGCAATCGCGGCGAGCACGGCGAGGAGGGCGAGCGGCGCCGTCCAGATGTCCAGGATGTAGCGCACGCGCAGGTCGACCGTGAAGATGACGGCCAGGGCGGCGGCCCAACCCGCCTGCACAGCGACCACGGCCGTCAAGGGCCGGTTCCAGAAGAGGAGGAGCGCCGCCACCGCCACGGCCACGGCCAGCGCCGCCCCGCCGACCGGCGGCAACGTCGCCCCCGGTTCTTCCGGCTCCCGCCGGGCGATATAGGCGAGCAGCAGCCGGGTCGCGAGCAAGGCCGCGCCGCCCAGCCCGATCGCCAGCAGCACGCCGGCCAGCGGTGCAGTGCTCACCGCTTCTCCTCCCTCACGGTCTCACGGCTTCGCGGCGCCACGGCTATTGGGCGGTGGAGGACTGTTGGATGCGCTGCTGGTTCTGCGTCTGCTCCTGCAGGGTGTGGGAGAAGACGTGCGTGCCGTCGCCCTTGGCGACGAAGTAGAGATAGTCGCCGGTCGGGCTGAGCGCGGCCTGGATGCTGGCCAGGCCCGGGTTGCAGATCGGACCGGGCGGGAAGCCCAGGTGGTTGTAGGTGTTGAACGGGCTGTCCGGCGCCAGGGTCCGCGCCTGGGCGGTCAGTTGGGGCCACCAGTTGCTGGGCTGACCCAGGGCGTACTGCACCGTCGGGTCGGCGCACATGCACTGGCCCTGTTTGAGGCGATTCCAATAGACGCCGGCGATGAGCGAACGCTCCGACGGCACCGCCGCTTCCCGCTCCACAATCGACGCGACGATCAGCACCTGGTAGAGCGTGTGCCCCTGGGCCTTAGCCTGGTCGCGCATCGCCGGCGTCACGTGTTGGCCGAAGTTATCGAGGATCTTCGTGACCACATCGCTGGCGTTGTCTTTCTGCAGGAACTCGTAGGTATCGGGGAAGAGGTAGCCCTCCAGGCTCGCACCGGCCGGACGGTCGGCCAGGAAGTTTTCCCCGAACGTGGCGCTCTGACTCTTCGTGACGGAGAGGAAGTCCGTGGCGGTGACCACGCTTTGCTTCTCCAGTTGGGCGGCCTCCTGTTCCATGCGCCAGCCTTCCGTGAAGCGCACGGCCACCGCCACCGGCGGCGTGGCGTTCTCCAGCACCGAAATGATCTGGTCGGTGGTCATACCCTGCTTCAGCGTGTAGGTCCCCGCCTCTAGCGAGCCGTTGGAGCCGGTGAGCCGGACTTGGAGCCGGAAGACCAGGGCGCTGGAGATCAGCCCCTGCTGCTGCAACTGGTCGGCGACGTCCGTCCAGGTGGCGCCCGGTTTGACGATGAAGGGAATCGATTGGCCGGCGGCGATGCTGCTGCGACTGCTCGTCGCCGCCCGTTGGCTGCTGACGGTGCTGGCGGTCGTCGCCGCGCTCGCCGTCGTCGCGCCAGCCGTATTGCCGGCGAGGAGGTTGCGTCCACCGACATAGAGGGCGCCGACGATGGCGGCCAGGACCAGCAGCAGCAGCAGGCCGGCGAAACCGCCGCCGCCGCCGCCATTGGGCCGGCGGAACATCCGGCGGCCGCCGGTACGTTGGACCCGCGAGCGGCGAATTGTCGATAACTCCCGGGTGCGCCCCGTGACCTGACGATTAGCCATTCATCCGTCCTCGCGCCGGCTATCCAGGTATCCCTGCAATAACAACGTGGCGGCTACTTCGTCGACGTGCTGGCGGTGCTGGCGGCGCTTGACGCCCATACTGTCCAGTGAGCGATGCGCCTGTACGCTGGTGAGCCGTTCGTCCAAGACCTCCACCGGCAGTTCCGTGTGGCGTTGCAGCGCCACCACCCAGCGCCGGGTCAGTTCGGCCTGGACACCGGGCTGCCCGTTCATGCCGAGCGGCATCCCGACGACGATCCGGCCCACGTCCTCCGCGGCGATGATGCCGTCGATCGCCGCCATCTCCTCATCGCGCAGGCCGCGCCGGATCGTCCGGAAGCCGCCGGCGACATTGCCGGTCGGGTCGCTCAAGGCGAGGCCGATGCGTTGTTCACCAAGGTCGATGGCCATGATCCGCGACATGTCAGGCGCGCACCAGGTCGTCGCGCAAGCTGCTCAACGCCGCCGGAACGCCGCCAGGGACGCTGCTGCTCCCGGTCGCCATACGCGGATTGCCCCCGCCGCCCCCGCCGCCGCTCCGCTTCGCCAGCTCCTTGACCAGGCGACCGGCGTCCTGACCGGCCTTCGTCAGGTCCGGCGAGACGGCAGCGAGCAACTGGGTCCGGCCATTGCCAGGGGCGGCCAGTAGGACCACCACCGGTTGGAGACGGTCGAGGAGATCGTCGGCGAGCTGGCGTAGCCCGGCCGTTTGGTCGGCCCGCACCTGCTCTGCCACGACGCGGAAGCCGTTGGCCGCCACGGCGTGGCCGGCCAGGCGTTCCGCCTCCCGCTGCAGCTGCTCCCGTTCGGCGGCCTGCAGTTTCCGGCGCAGTTCCTCCAGGTCCTGCTGCAGCGCCTGCACCCGTTGCGGCAGCTCCGACGGGGCGGTCTTAAACTGGCGGGCGAGGTCGTCGAGCAGCCATGCCTGTTGCCGGGCGTAGGCGACGGCGCTGAGCCCGGTCAGCGCTTCGATCCGGCGCACGCCGGCGCCGATGCCGCTCTCGGCGACGATGAAGAAGGGGCCGATCTCGCCACTCTGCTGGACGTGGGTGCCGCCGCAGAGCTCCTTGCTGTAGCCGTCCACGGAGACCACGCGCACCATGTCGCCATATTTCTCCCCGAACAGGGCCATCGCCCCCTCGGCGCGCGCTTCCGCCAGCGGCTTGATGGCGGTGGTCACCGGCACGTCCAGCGTGATCTGCTCGTTGACGTCGCGCTCGACGGCCTGCAATTCCTCCGCCGCGAGGCGGGAACCGTGCGTGAAGTCGAAACTGAGGTGGTCGGGCGCCACCACGGAGCCGGCTTGCTCCACGTGCTCGCCCAGGTGCTCACGCAGGGCGCGGTGTAGCAGATGGGTCGCCGTATGGTTCCGTCGCGTGTCGGCGCGCCGCCGCCGGTCGACGACGGCCGTGACGGCGTCACCTTCGTGGAGCTCGCCACCCGCCAGCGTCCCCGTGTGGAGCACGACGCCGGACGGCAGCCGTTCCAGTTCTTCCACGTTGACGAGGGCGTCGCCGGCCCGCAGTTCGCCGGTGTCGGCGACCTGGCCGCCGCTCTGGACGTAGAACGGCGAGCGGTCGAGGATGACGGCGAGGCGCTTACCCGGCTCGACCCGCCCCACCGGCTGCCCGTCGCAGACGAGGCGCAGGACTGTCGCCTCCGTTTCCAGCTCGGTGTAGCCGGTGAACTCCGTCGGCGGCAGGGCGGCGATCGCGCCGGAGGCGGTCTCCCCCACGGCCCCCGTCGAGCGGCGGCGATAGTCGCGCTTGCCGCTCGCCACCTGGCGGGCCATCTCCGTCTCGAAGCCGGCGACATCGACGCCGAGGTTCCGTTCGGCCGCCAGCTCCTGCACCACCTCCAGCGGCAGCCCCTGGCTGTCGTAGAGGCGGAAGACGCGTTCACCGGGGAGCACCCGGTCGCCCCGCCGCTCCACCTCGTGTGCCAGGCGCTCGAACGCCGCCATCCCGGCCTGTAATGTCGCGCTGAAGCGTTGTTCCTCGTCTGTCAGCACCTGCCGGATGCGCTCCGCGCGCTGGGGCAACTCCGGATAGGCAGCGCCGTAGATGCGGATCACGACGCTCGCCAAGTCGGCCAGAAAGGGCTCGCCGATATCCAGGAGCACGCCGTGGCGCACGGCCCGGCGGATCAGGCGGCGCAGCACGTAGCCGCGCCCTTCGTTGCCGGGGCGCACGTTGTCGGCCAGGAGGAAGGTGACGCCGCGAAGGTGGTCGGCGATGATGCGCAGGGAGCGGTCGTGGCCGGCGTCGGCGCCGTAGGAAACGTGGGCGATCGCCGCGGCGCGGTCCAGGATCGGCCGGAAGCGGTCGGTCTCGTAGTTCGTGCGCACGTCTTGCAGGAGGCAGGCCATTCGGTCCAGCCCCATGCCGGTGTCCACGTTCGCCTTCGGCAGCGGATGCAGGTTGCCGGCGGCGTCGCGGTTGTACTGCATGAACACGACGTTCCAGAACTCCACGAAGCGCCCGCAGTCGCAGTCCGGTCCGCAGGTCGGGCGTTGGCAGCCGACAGCCGGCCCCCGATCGTAGAACAGTTCGGTGTCCGGGCCGCAGGGGCCGATCGCGCCCTCCTCCGGCCACCAGTTCTTGGCGAGGGGGACGATCCGCGCGTCCGGCAGGCCGATCCGCCGCCAGAGGCCGGGGGTGACGTCGTCGTCCGGGTGCACCGTCACCGAAATGCGGTCGCGCTCCAGGCCGAGGTCGCCGGTGGAGAGTTCCCAGGCATAGGCGACGGCATCCTCCTTGAAGTAGTCGCCGATCGACCAGTTGCCGAGCATGTCGAAGAAGGTGTTATGGATGTCGTCGCCCACCTCGTCGATGTCGGTGGTACGGAAGACCTTCTGGATCGAGGCCAGACGGCGGCGCGGCGGCTCGGCGTGGCCCAGCATATAGGGCAGAAATTGGTCGACGCCGGCGGTCGTGAAGATCAGGCCGGACTCCTTGGGGGCGATGAGCGACGAACTGGGCACGATCAGATGTCCACGCTCGGCAAAGAAGCGCAGGAAGGTCTCGCGAATCTGATCGCCCGTTGCGCCCGCCATGCCTGCCTACTCCCCCGCTCACGTCCTCAGTGCATGATACGGGGCGCACGCTAGGCATGCCAAAAGGCCGGATGACACGGCACTGGGTCATCCGGCCTTTTGGCGGGGTCTCGGCACCGCCTTGGCTTGGACGCGCGGCGGCTACAGGGCGTTGCTGATGTTGCTGAAGACCGACGAGAGTTGCCCGTTCAGCGTGGTCAGCGCCACCACCAGGAGGATCGCTACCAGGGCGATGATCAGGGCGTATTCCACAAGGCCCTGGCCCTCTTCGCTCTCGCGAAAGGCGACCCAGGTTTGCACCATACGTGCCACCGTCAGGCTCATCGGCTCTCTCCTTACCGGGCGCAGCGGCGACGCCACTCCGAATCCCGCTGGACTGTACCGTGCGGTGGAGATCCTGCCTATGAGGTAGAGGTACCAGAGTAGCCCGGTACTTCTGGCGACTCGGTCGGCGTATTGCCGGGCCGCGACTGCTGGAGAAAAGCCACGACCGGTACCGCCAGCAGCACCGTGAGGAGCAGATACGCGGCGATCCCGGTGAGCAACATACCGACTTTGATGCTCCACGGATCGAACGAGAAGACCACGGTATGCCGTCCGGCCGGGATCGCCACCGCCTGGATGGCATGGTCGGCGCGCAGGATTTCCGCCGGGCGGCCGTCGACCGTGGCCGTCCAACCGGGGTAGGCGGCGACGCTCCGCACGAGCAGCGCCGGCTGGTCGACCGTGGCCGTGACCACCGTCCGCTCCGGCGATACCCGCCGCTCCTGGATCTGTTGGTCGTGCTGGGGCAAGCTCGGGATCGCCAGGGCCGGGGCTCGATCCAGGACGACCTGTTGTCCGGGATCAAACGTGGGGGCGAGGACGGCGCTCAGCGAGGCATCGGCCGCCGGCAGGACCTGATACCGCCAGACCGCCCAGACATCCGGCAGCATATAGGAGAGGGCATAGGTGTTGACGCCGTGCTCGGTGTGCTGCAGGGTGTAGGGGCTGCCGAGCGTGCGGGTGGTCAGGAACTCGTGGACATCGAGGATCTGCCAGACGCGCCAGTAGTCCGTCGAGGTCAGCAGTTGATCGATGGCGCCGACCCGGAAGTCGTTGTAGCCCTGGTCGGTGGCCAGGCCGTAGTTCCCGAGGTCGTTGGCCGGGATGATCTGGTCGCCGTCCGTCACCACCCGGAACGGCTCTCGCAGGGAGCGCAGGTAGGCGATCGTCCCGGGCAACCCGTCGGCCGGGGCTGGGGGCGTCGGCGTGAGGTTATTCCGCCAGTTGACGGCCATGCCGTCGATCCCCAGGAGCACGGCCAGCGCGAGTATGGGTAGGGAGCGAAGATAGGGGGGGCGGCGACTGCCGATCAGGCAGCCGAGGACGACGGCCACGGGCACGCCGCGCACCCAGAGCGGCGCATCGCGGGCAGCGGAGGCCAGGTGGTCGCCAGCGGCGTGGAGGAGCAGCGGTGCCGCGTCACCGGCGCAGGTGGCGAGCGTCGCCACGAACAGCAACCATCGCAGCGCGGGCCGGGCCTGGATACCCGCCGCTGCCAGGGCGACCAGCGCCGCGGTGGCAAAGCTCGTCAGGAAGATGGTGCGACTCTGGTCCCGAATGAGGCCGAAGCCGAGGTGCTCCATCAGGCCGTACACCGGCGTCTGGCCGCCCAGACTCAGCAGTAGCGCCCCGACGGCGAGGCCGCACCAGAACCAGCCCTCGCGCTTCCGGGCCAGCCAGACGCCGCTCAGCGCCAGCACGACGCTGCCCGCCCCAAGCCAGAGGGCTGCCACATCGGCGTAATGCGGCACCACGAGGTTCGGCAGGGCCTGGATCAGAATGCCGGCGCTGGCGGCGGTGTCGGAGATAGCTATCCGGTTGGAGAGCGGGAAGAATTCCAGGGACGGTACCAGTTGGATCGCCGCCAGCCCGCCGGCCACCAGCGCCGCCAGGACCGCTTCGGCCCAGGAGCGGCGCAAGGTGCCATGGCGCAGACCGAGGAAGACTAAGTAGGCGACGGCGGCATCGACGATCAGCAGACAGGTCTGCGGATGGCCGGCCAGAAACGACAGGGCCAGGGCCAGCCCGCCGAGCATCGCCCAACGAAGCCGTTGCCGGCGCGTCGCCGCCGGATCGCCGAAGACATGGCGGACGGCCAGCAGGGCGAGCGGCAGCCAGGTACCCGACTCCAGGATATCCATCTGGTGCGGCGGATAGCTCGTGAGGTAGCCGCCGAAGGTGTAGACCAGCGTCGCGGTGAGTGCCGCCAGGCGCGAGCGGACCAGGTCACGGAAGAACAGGTAGGCGAGGGCAGCGGCAAGCAGGAAATCGATGACGACCCGCCATTCCATCCGCAAGAGCGTGACGCCACCCGCGCCAGCGGTCATGTCGAAGGCCAGGTCCATCGGGTAGAAGACGGCTGCCCCGGAGTCGGCCGCCAGCGGCTGGCCAGCATAGCTGTAGGGGTCCCAGAGCGGCAACTGCCCCGCCGCCCAGGAGCCGGCGGTGACGCTATCGGTCGCCTGTTCCTTCCAGGTGAAGTCGCCATTGACGTAATACTGACGGGCCGCCAGATCCGGGGTGATGAGCCGCCAGAAGAACACCAGCACCAACAGCCAGACGAAAGCCAGCGCCCCGGCATCCCCGGCCCAACGTCGCGCCCTGTGGAGTGTCCGTGGCGTATCCAGGGGGCGTCCCTCGTTCCCATCAGGCGGTCAGTCCGGCCCGCTGGAGCAGGCGCCGTGCCCTGATCATCAGGCTACCAGTGCTGTCACCGCCGTCGCCACTGGACATGTTCATCCCTGTCAAAATCTTTACCTCCCCTGCCCGTTTCTTTACCTCCCGTACATAACTGCTTGGCTGCCGCAGTGGAGCGTGGCCTGGTCTTGCCGAGTCGTTGGCCTCGCGTATACTGAGCATCGGAATAGGCGGAATCTCCTGCGAATCGTCACGGAACGGGCGGGACATCAATCGTTCGATCCTGGCGCAGCCTCAGAATTGCTCCTGGGTGGCGCGGCGCCGTTCCGCTCCTTCTGGCCTTCGCGCTGTGCCTGCCCGCGCTCTTTCCCCTGCTCTTGCCCGGCTTCATCGAAGGGCACGACGGCGTTGAGCACCTCTTCCGGGTACTGGCGCTGGCGACCGCCTGGCGCGAGTCGGGCGTCGTCGGCAACCTATTGCCCCGCTGGACACCGGATTTGGCGCTCGGCTTCGGCTACCCGCTGTTCGGCCTGTATTCGCCGCTGGCCTACGTCATCCCGGCGGCCCTGACGCTGCTCGGCGTCGCCCCGATCGTCGCCGTCAAGGTTGCGGTGGCGCTGGCCCTCCTGCTCGGCGGGTTGGGGGCCTTCCTCTGCCTGCGCCCACTGGCGGGAGCGACGGCGGCCGTTATCGGTGCCGTGACCTACGTCTACGCGCCATATACGATGGCGAATGCCTTTGTGCGGCTCGACCTGGCGGAGCTGAGCGCCGGCAGTTGCGCCGCCCTCGCCCTGGCCGCCCTGCTCCGGCTCGACGCACCGGCGGGGGACGGCGCGGCAGGTCGCCGCGTCGTCCTGGCGGCCCTGGCGCTCGCCGCTATCCCACTCTGCCACAACCTCAGCGCGCTCACCTTCCTGCCCCTCCTGGCGGCCGTCTGGTGCTGGCTCCTGGTGCGGGCCTGGGGGCACGCGAAGCCGGCGCAACGCCGCGCCGTGCTGCCGGTGCTCGCCGCCCCCCTGCTCGCGGCCGGCATCGCCGCCTTCTTCCTGCTGCCCGCCTGGCGCTGGCAGGCCTCGACGCACCTGGCCCTGCTGGGCGGGGATCCCGCCTTCCTGGCGAAACTGCTGCACCCGCTCGCCCTCTGGCGGGCCCAGTTCGCCTTGCCCGGCTGGGGCTGGTTTGGCGCCGGCAGTGCCTGGTGGAACTTCAGCGTGGCGCCGAGCCCGGCTGGTGAGTTCGGCGCCGGCCCCAGCACGCTCGCCTGGCTGGCGGTGCCGGTGTCGCTGCTCCTCCTCCGGCGGCAATGCCGTCTGCGCGGCCTCGCCCTGGCGCTCGTGATCGCCTGCCTGATATCCGTACTGCTGCTGACCTCGTTGGCACTGCCGTTCTGGCGGGCGTTCCCCCACCTCACCCTCCTCCAGTTCCCCTGGCGCTTCGCCGGGCCGCTCTGCCTGGCAACGGCGCTGCTGGTGGGGCTGTTGCTCGCGCCGATTCCGGGACGCCGTCGCCTTTTGCCGGCGGCCGCTTGCCTGACGCTGGCGGTCGTCCCGGCGCTCCTGTACCTGCGCCCGGACCCGATCAGCTTGCCCACCGGTGCCATCACCTGGCCGGCTCAGCTGCGCCGCGAACTGATCGGCGGCTATGGCACCACCGGCAGCGGCCTCTTCCTACCGCGCTGGGTGCCGGGCCAGTCGCCACAGGTACCGGTGTTCGCCGCGCCGACGCCCGGCACCACCAGCCTCCAGCTCACCGAGCTTACCGGCCGCGCCGACGCCTTCGCCGCGAGCTACCAGGCGCAGCAATCGGCGACGCTCACGCTCGGCGCCTGGTATTTCCCCGGTTGGCAGGTGCGAATTGACGGGCAAGCCGCGCCGGTCGCGCCGGACACGAGCGGGCTGGTGCGGCTCGCCCTGCCGGCGGGCACGCACCGCTTGACTGTCGCTCGCGGACCGACCGGCGCCGAACTTGCCGGCGGCGTCATCACCCTGGCGTCGGCGCTGGTCGCCATCGTCCTGCTGCTCGGTCCCGGTCGCCCGGCGCTCATCGTCGCGGGCATCACGACGCTCGTCGGCGTTGCCCTGTCGGGGGCGATTCCCCGCTTCTCCTTTTCGATGCTTGGCGACGCCACTGCTGTCTGGTCGATCCCGGCGGCGTCAACGCCCCCGCAACCGTTGCAAGCGGCCGCCTGGCGGATCGTCCGTTCCCCGGTCTGGGGGCCGACCCCCGTCGTGGAGGTCGCCTGGCTCGCCCAACAGGCGCCGGTGGGCGACGTACAGCCAACGATCCAGGTGCGGTCTCTGGCCGGCGAGATCCTGGCCACCACGACCCGTGGCCCGCGCCTGAGTACGGTCAGCACCACGGGCTGGCCGGCCGGGACCCTGGTCTTCGATCACCTCACCATCCCCTTGCCGCCGGCCGTCGATGGCGTCTGCGCCGGCACCTACGGCCTTGCCCTGGCGATGGGAACGGCCGACGCAGCGTCGACCGCCCTGGGCCAGGTCGCCCTTCCCTGCGCGCCCGCCGCTGTCCCGACCGTGCCACAGGTCGTTGCGCCGGTCCTGCATGGCCTCGGCGCCGGGCGGTTGCCCACCGTGCAGCCCGGTGCGGCCGTCGATCTCGATCTGTCCTTGCGCGTAGCGGGGCCGACGGCGACCGATGAAGTGCTGGCCTTCCAACTGTTGGACGGGCGCGGCCAGCCGGTGGCGCAGGTGCAGAGCTACGGCAACATTGACCTGCGCTTCAGCACACTCTGGACCGCCGGCCAGGTCGTGCCCTATCACCTGCACCTGCCGCTGCCCAGTACTCTGACCACCGGCGTCTACACCCTGAGTCTGCAACTCTTCTCCCCGGCGGGCGGCGCTTTGCAGCCGCTGCTGGCCCCGACCGGCCAGATCGGGCCGAAGCTGACCCTGGCGAGCGTGAAGGTTTCGCCGGCCCGAGTCTCCAGCGCCATGCCCCTGCTGGCTCGCTTCGGCCCAAGCATCGGCCTCCTGGCTCCCACTGGGCCGCCGCGGCCGGAATTGACGGCACAGCCGGGCACCACGGTCAGCATTCCGCTACGCTGGCTGGCCGTCGCCGCTCCAAACGCCGACGACACTGTGTTCGTCCACCTGGTCGACGCCAACGGGAAGCTGGCGGCTCAGGCGGACGGGCCGCCGCTGGCTGGCCGTTATCCCACCTCCGCCTGGGACGCCGGTGAGCTGATCGACGACACCCGTCAACTGCCGCTGCCGGCCAACCTGCCACCCGGCCGGTATACCGTCCAGGTCGGCTGGTATCTGCCTAGCACCGGCACCCGCCTGCCTGTGTCGCCGCCGGTGCCGGCTGATGCGGTAACCGTGGCGAATGTCGTGGTCCGTGCCGTCGCCGGGGCCAGTTGAGGGACCCCGGCGATGCCACGCGCCCTGAGGCCGGCTTCGGCGGGTCATTGCTCAGTGGATGGCGCCCTGGACGCCGGGCAAGGCCGGGAACGCCGCGCTGGGGAAGTCGAAGTCCAGCAATTTGGCGATGGTCGCCGCGATCTGCTCGGTGTGGACCACCGGATTCCGCGCACCGTGACCGTGCACGGCGCCGCCGGTGACGATCATGGGTACCGCCTGATCGCTGGGGTCAAGACCGCCGTGCTCTGCTCGCTTCGGGTCGTGGACGTTGCTGTCGTAGCAGTAGCCGGCGATCGGCAGCAAGGCGAAGTCCGGTGTTCGATCCGCCGGCGCCGCGCCCAATGCCACGAAGTCCTGCTGCGTCAGGATGCGTCGAATGGCGAACCGATTCGCAGCCGCGGGCGTTGAGAGGGCGGCGACCGCCGCTGCCGTCTGGGAAGGATCGCTGAGCCAGACATAATCGGCGTTGTCGGCCGTCTGTTGCACCAGGGAGATCGGCACGGCCTGTTGGCCAAGGAATGTCTGGACGGAAGCCGGCGAGATGAAGCTGCAGCCATTGGCCGCACTGACATCATTCTGGACGCAATCCGGTGGATTCGGACGGAGCGGCGTATTGCCGTGATCCCCGGTGATGATGAGCACCGTCTGGTCCCAGGCGCCGCTGGCCTGCAACGCCGTCACCAGACGCTGGACCTCGTTGTCCTCGAAGCCGATCGCCTGGTCCGTCGCTGCCGACGACACGCCGCCAAACTTCTGCGCCGAGGAGACGGCCTGCACGTAGTAGCCGGCGATGGCCGGAGCGGCGGGACCGGTCAAGGAGTTGATCAGCGACGTGAAATTCGCGTCGTCGTATCGCTCAAAGCACTGGTAGTCGAGGACATCCGGGCAGATAACTTTCAGGTTCGGCGTTTCCAGGCCGGTGATGCCCGGCCCGGCTGCCGGCGTGCCGTTGAGAAAGGCATACGCCGGATCCTTGGCGATGAACATCGACGTGAGGCCGGCGCTAGTGGCCGCCTGGAAGACCGACGGCATCCGGTTATAGTCTTGCGCCGTCGTCCCCGGCGCCAGGATGTTCTTATACTTCAGGCGGATCACCTGCTGGTAGTGCCGATCATAGAACGTGTCGTACAACAGTCCCGTGGCCGTCGGCTGGTTGCCGGTGAACATATCGGCATTCCCCGGCACCGAGTCGCCGGGGAAATCGGCCACCGCATTGACATAGTCGAGGCCCTGGCTCGCGAGCCGGGAGATCGTTGGCGCGACCGCCGGCGTGTACAGTTCCCGATGCCCACCGTCCATGGTCAGAATGACGACGTGTTGGACGCGGTCGTGGCGCGCCGACGCCGGGACCGTACTATCCGCCTGGGCGCCGCCGGACAATAACGGCAACATCAAGATCGCCCCCGCCGTCAGCACCCCGCTGAGCTTCCTCCAGATCACTGCTTCCCTCCCCCATTTCCAGTTCTTCTGCCGCAGACCGGCCACCGTGGTCCGGGCCCCGCTGCTTACCCTGCGGCTGCTCCAGGGCGATCAGCCGCGCGGGCCGGCAGTATAGGTGCGGGGCCACCTTTTTCGCAAGCAAAGTGCCGGCGTCTCGGCGTTGCAGCCGCCGGTCTACGTGCCAACGGACACGGTCGCAATCGGGGCGAGGCCGCTGCCAACGCCGGGAACCACCAGGCGGGGGCCCCCGCTGGACGGGTAGACGGCGACCGCCAGCGTATACCGACCGGCCAGCAACGTGGCCGGCAGGTGCAGGGTATGGGGATCGGGGATCGTCTCCCCCGGCAGCCAGCCGGTGGTGGGCGCCCGGCCGTCCTGGGGCACGGCGTCCAGTTGGGCGGCCAACCGACCTGCTGGGTTGAGCAATTGCACGCTCACCGTCTCCCCGCTCGGCGTCGGCGCGTTGGCAGTCCAGAAGAGGACGACCTGCCAGTCTTGCCCCGACACCGGATCGGTCGGCGTCAGTTCCGCGCCGGTCAAGCGCATGACACCGCCGAACGTCAGGTGCAGCGCGACGTTGGGACGCCAGGGGGCGAACTCGATGACGTGGAAGCCGTTGGCCACCTGTCCCAGCGCCTGCAAGTGGCGATTGCACCAGGCCAGCACCGCGTGCCGGCTATCCCAGGCGCCGATGTCGTCCGGGATCAACCAGACCTCCCGCTTGCCGGCGGTGAGCCGGCTCAGGTCGGCGTTCAACGCCGTCGGGCTTTGGTCCTGCTGCGCCGGCTCGATGGCCATCGGCGCCGCCACGTCGCTACGTTGGGCGTAGTAGCGGACCACCGGGTCCAGGTGATTGATGATGACGATATCCGAGGCGGTGGCGTGGCCGGCGAGGTAGTCCCCGAGCGCGGTGTAGGCGTGGCCGCGTCCGTCGGTCGGGTAAAAATACAACGACCAGAGTGCCGGGAGCAACGGTAGGGCGACCGCGGCGACCGCCACGGCGCCGGCCAGTGTCGCCAGGCGCGACCGCAGTCGCCACCACACCGCCGGCAGCGCCAGGAGGAGATAGAATGGCGGTGAGGCTTCGATCAGGTAGCGCACATCGAAGATCGGCCGCGTCCGCGAGCCGTACCAGATCGCGCCGATCGGTAGCACTAGCCAGAGCAAGAGCAGCAACAGGCCGAACCGGCCTGGGCGCAGCCGAGCGAGCGCCACGCAGCCCAGGATCAATGCCGCGGCATAGACCGGCAGCAGCGGGGTGGCGAACTGCTGCGGCAGATCCCAGCCGAGAGCGAAGGTGCGCACCGCCGCCCGCGCCGCGTCGCCCAGGCTTGGCGAGCCGGCGTTGCCGTGGTATGTCGTGAGCGTTTGCCAGGCGTAGACGACCCACGGTACGTACAGCAGTGCCACGAGGGCCTGCGCAGCGACCCAGAGGCGCAGCCCCCGTCCTTTCTGCGCCGCAAGCACCACGACCGCGAACAGATTCACCAGCACGAGCACATAGATGCTGTAGTAGTGGGTGTAGAGCGCGAGGAGCATGGTCAGCACATAGCCCAGCGCCGCCTGGCGGCTGGGCCGGCGATCGAACAGCAGCCGCCAGGCCCAGTAGACGGCGGCCGTGACGGAGGCGGTCGCCAGCGTGTACATGCGCGCGTCCTGGGCGTTCCAGACGTGGTAGGGGGCGAGCGCCAGCAGCAGCGCGGCGACGGCGCCGACGAGCGGCCCGGCCAGCCGGCGCGCCAGAACGTAGAGTAGGGCCACGCCCAAGGCGTCGCCAGCGGTGGAGAGCCAGCGCAGCGCGTAGGCGCCGTTGCCGGCGATGGGTATCCACGTATGCAGCAGCAGGTAGAACAGCGGCGGATGCGGCTCGCCCTGTGCCAGCGTGCCGATCACCTGACCGAGCGGCGCCGTCACGTAGTTAATGCCGAACACTTCGTCGCCCCGGAAGTCGTAAAAGCTGAGGTGCCAGCAGCGCAGCAGCCAGGCGGTGAATAGCACCGTCAGCGGCGGGGCGAGCCGGCACATCTGGTCACCGCGTTTCATCGCGATGACTGGCGGCCGCGATGGACGTTGGACCCGACGTGCTGGGCGAACGTGGCAAGCGCCAGGACCATGCCCAGCGCGGCGAGCGCCATCCCCAGGCGCAAACTGGGCTGCTGGTAGCGCAGGGCGATCGTGTGATCGCCCGCCGGCAAGGCGACCGCCATCAGCGCCGCGTCGGCGTGATACAGCGACGTCGGGCGTCCATCGATGGTCGCCTTCCAGCCCCGGACGTAGGGCTGGCTGATCACCAGCAGCGCGTTGTCCGTGGTGGACGCCGAGAGCAGCAGGTCGCCGGGGGCGGTGCGGAGCCAGGTCTCGTGCTGGCTGCGGGGTGGGCTGGGACCGGCGATGGCGAGGTCCGGCGTCCCTTCCACAACGGCGGCCGTCCCCGGCTGCGGAAGGCCCAGCGTCATTTGCTGCGCCTGGGCGGCGGACGTGGCGAGTCGGAGGTCGCGTAC
>JAICXR010000048.1 GCA_025980355.1 Chloroflexota bacterium
GCCAACCGTCGCATCGCGCGCCAGGTTCGCCACCAACGTCAACGTCGGCTTGCCTTCGGTCAGCGTGCCGGTCTTGTCGGTGCAGGTCACGTCGACCCGGCCCAGCGCTTCGACGGCGCCCAGGCGGCGCACCAGGGCCTTCCGACCCGCCAGGCGGGAGGCCACGGCGGCCTGCCCGATGCCGGACAGCATCGGCAGCCCTTCCGGAACCGCGGCGATGGCGATGCTGGCGCCGATCCCTACCTGGGTCAGCATCGGCTGGCCGCGCAGGAAGCCGGAGGCGATCACGAGGAGGCCGCCAATGCCGGCGACCGGCCAGAACTGGCCCAGGATCGCGCTCAGTCGCAGCGCCAGCGGGCTGGCGTCGGTATCGTCCACGTTGAGCGCCGCCGCGGTCGCGCCCAAGCGCGTGCCGCCTCCGACCGCAAACACGACGGCCCGGCCACTGCCGACGGTGACGTCGCTGCCCTCCAGCACGATCCGGCTGCCGTCGCTCAGGCCGTCAGGAGCCTTCACCGCCGGCAGGGACTCGCCGGTAAGAGCCGACTCGTCGACTTCTAGGCTATGGCTGCTCAGCAGCCGGGCATCGGCGGCGATATGGTCGCCGGGTGACAGCACCAGAATGTCCCCCGGCACGATTCGGTCGATCGCCACGAGTTCCGGGCGGCCATTCCGCAACACGCGGCCCGTGGGGGCGCTCAGGCGATTGAGGGCGGCGGACGATTGGTCGGCGCGCCGCTCCTGCCAGACGCCGACACCGACGCCGACACCGACGGTCGCCACGATCAGGAGGACATCCACCGGCGAGCCGAGCGCCGCGGAGACGCCGGCGCCGACGAGCAAGATGCCGGTGATGGGCGTGCGGAGCTGGTCCCAGAGCTGGCGACCCAGCGTCTGCCGGACGCCAGCCGGCGTGACCGCCCGCTGGCGCGCCGCTGCCTCCTCCGCGCTCAGGCCCTCCGGCGAGGAGCGGAACGTCGCCAGCACCTGGTCGATCGGGCGGCGGCCCCAGCGCTCCGGCTGCGGGTCGACCACGTGCGCCAGGGCGGAACGCGGGCGGGCGCCACCGCGCAGGCGCGCCCAACCGTCGACGATCGCCAGGAGTGCGGCGCCGGTGACGCCGAGCGACGCACGCTCGAAGCCCGGCTGGCCGGCCAGCCCCCACACGACGCCGCTCGCATTGGCGATGAGGGACAGTCCAACTGCGTCGCGCGTCGCCGAGTGCGCCCGTGCCGTGGCGGCGATGATCGCACCAACGGCGGGGAGATCCGGCGCCAGCATGTCGGCGCGGGCCGCGAAGCGATCGCTCCGTCCGGACGACAGGCCAACGGCGAGGTCGCAGGCGGCGAAGGCCTCCGCCGCCTGGGCACTGTCCGAGAGCACAGCCACCACGTCGCCCTGGTCCTGGCGGGCCCGCACGGCGGCGGCGAGGTCCTCCTCCAGCAACACCGGTACGCCGGCGCGGCGGGCAACGGCGAGCGTCGCGGCGCGGTCGCCGCGGGAGACGATGGCGACATCGACGCCGTGGCGCCGGCAGACCTGGAGCAGGCCCGGCGCGCCGGGCGCAAGATGGGGGCGCAGCGCGAACAGGGCCAGCGGCCCAGGGTCGTCGGCGCGCCGCAAGGCCAGTAGGATGCCGCCCCGCGCCCGCTGACGCTCCGTCGCCGGCAAGTCCTGGTCGCCCGCCGGCCCCAGCGTGTAGCGGACGCCCTCCAGCGTCGCCGTGGCGACGTTGCCGTCGAACGCCCCGTCACGGACATCGAGGTCGGCCGAAGCGCGGAATGCGCCGCCCCAGGGAGAGCCGGCGGCCGCAGCGACGGCGGCCGCCAGGGTTAAGGCCGCGTCGGCGTCATAGCTATCTACGAGCGGCACGGCACTGGAGGCTTCCAGGCCATCGGTCAGCACGCGCGCGCCGTCGAATAGCAACAGGTCCGGCAGGCGGCCGCCGCGCTCCGGGCGCGTTCCGGCGATGATGACCCCTGCCCGCAGCATGCGCGCCGCGGCGCCCGTGGTTGCCGCCTCCGCCCCGATGAGCGCGGCGCGCGGATTGACGAGCACCAGGCCGGCCAGCGCCCCGAATGGCGAGCGCGTGCGCACGCCGGTGACGGCGGCGTAGAGGAGCGACACCGGCGCAAGGGCGTTGCTGTAGCGGTCCAGCAGCGTCGGACGCGGCGGCGTGGTGCGCTCTTCGGGCGGAAATGGCGTATCGCCCTGCAAGGTGACGAGCAGGGGGCCGCCGTAGATGCGGTCGCCGGCCTCAATCGTCGCCCCGGCCCGCAACGGCAACGGCAGGCCATCCGGCCCCAGCGCCGTGGCCCCGCCCTCCACCACGATCGCATCCAGGGGGGCACGATCACCGGCATCCAGGCGCACCGTCGCCCCCACGTGGGCGGGGACGCGGTCGGCTTCCCGCTCCTCGTGCTGCCGCCAGGCGGCGCGCCGGGCCGTCACCTCCGTCACCAGGCGCAACGCCTCCGTCCCGGCCAGCGCCAGGCCGAGCGGATTCGCCGACAGCGACAGGGCGATGATGTTGACGCCCCCGACCGCGAAATCGGTCACGTTGCGCCCCAGCAGCTCGCGCAGCCCGAAGCGGGTGACCGGGAAGGCCTGCAGGATGGAGATGATGCCGGCCGTCTGGGCGGCGCCGGCGGAAAGCGCGGTGATCTCGCCGCCGGCGACCGTGCGCCGTCCGGCGAGCAGGAGGAAGCCGAGGCCCGCCGCGACGAGACGGGCGGCGCTCTGCACCAGCGGCGCCGGGTCGAGGGGATGGGTCGGCCGGTCTTCCACGCCGAAGTCGGGCAACTCGACGTCGGCGATCGTGGCCAGCACGTCGTCGAGCTCCGTCTCATGACTGCGGAACTCCACCAGCACCCGCCCGGTCAGGGCATTGGCGGTGGCGCGGACGCCCGGATGGCGATGCAGACGGTCGACCACCCGTTTGGCCAGCTCCGGGTCCCGGTCGAGGCCTCGGACGGTGATGTGGGCCCGCGCGACGGGCCCGAGCGGGAGGGTCCCGCCGAACGGCAGCGGCACGCCGGCCCGCTCCACGATCGCGTGCGGCGCCCGCGCGTTGGCCTGGGTGGTGACGTTATCCTCGATATCCGAGTAGTCGCGCTCCCCCGTGCGCGGCGACGCCACGGCCAGGAGCGCCCCGGCGTCCGTACGCCGGGGATCGAACAGGACCAGCGCGTTGCCGGTGAGGCGGTTCACCCGGACGCCCGTGACACCGTCGACCGCCAGCAGCCGGCGTTCCAGGTCCTCCTCCGCCCCGTCCGTGAGGCGACCGACGCGCAACCGCACCCGCCCGGGCAAGGAGTGAACGACCTGCGGACGATCCATCACGGCAGCGTCGGGCCCGGCCTTGCCCGGGTCATCCCTTTCTCAATCCCTCAATGAACTGCTGATTGAGGCCGAGCGCCTCGTAGACGACCCGGTAGGCGCCCACCGCATCGCGCCGGCTCTGCGCGTGTTGCAGGGCCGCGCTATCGATCTTCCGGGCGAGGTGGTCGATGAACTCCCACTGGATAATGCTCTGCCGCACCGCGGCGACCTGGTCTTCGGTGTACGGGAACAGGTCGTAGCCGATCCGCTCGCCGTGGCTGCCATACCCCACCTCTTGGAGCGTCTTGGCAAGGGCAAGGGTCTGCATGAAGAAACTGGCGCCGACCATATTGTCGTCGTCGAACTGGCCCCAGCCGCTATTGCCGTGCTGGTGCCCCAAGAGGCCCTCCTGATGGAGGAGCATCGCGTATTCCGGCAGGTTCTCCCCGTTCATGATGAGGTGCTGCCAGTCCATATTCACCTGGACGTTGCTGGTGTCGACGCCACGATCGGCAACCTTGCGGATCAGCCACATCGTCATCCCCAGGTCGCGCATGAGGATGCGCATCGCCGGCTCGCTGTTCTTGTGCTCCAGCAGGACCTTGACGCCCTTGTCGTTGGCGTGAGCCACCAGTTGGGCCATGCCGTCGATGAAGTCGTCCCACATCTGGCGGTAGTCGGCCTGAAACGGGTAGTTATATCCTTCCGCACCCGGCCAGATGATGAAATGCGCCTTGATCTGGGCGGCCATGTCGATGCCGGCCTTCGCCGTGTCCAACGCCCGCCGGCGAAGGGCACGGTCAGGGTTAATCAGCGAACCCAGGGCATAGTCCGGGACCGAGAACAGGCCGAGCGCGAGGCAGAAGATATCTTTCGGCCCCAGAAGGCGCTGAATCGGGGCCAGGTTGCGCTCGTTGATCTCCGTCGGATAGTGATATTCGAAGCCGTCGACGAGGTCGCCGAGGCCGGAGACGGCGCGTTCGGTCCGCTGCTCCATGCTCTCCTCGTTGGCGGCGGGATGATAGCCGCCGGGCACGAACCGAGTGGCATTGGAGCCGAAGGCCCAGATGCCGACGCTGTTCTTGATCCGCTCCGCCATTGCCGCCTCCACCTGCGCCTCCGCCGCCAGGGACGAATTCTAGCACGGTATACTCCCGGCCATGCGATTGGATGTGGCGGGGCGATCCGACGTCGGCAAGGTGCGTTCGCTGAACGAAGATCGCTACGCCATTCGCCGCGTCGGCGCCGCTGGTGACGACGAAGGCGGCGTACTCTGCATCATCGCCGACGGCATGGGCGGCTACGCCTCCGGCGACCTGGCCGCCACGCTGGCGGTGGAAATGGTCCTGCACGCCACCGAGCAAGGCGTTGCCCTGCCGGCGGCGGTGGCAACCGCCAACGCGGAAATCTATCGTCGTTCACTGGCCGAAGCGACGCATCGTGGCATGGGCACGACGATCACCTGCGTCCGCATCGACGGTGGGCAGGCAGAGTTCGTTCACGCCGGGGATAGCCGGATGTATTTGGTCCGGGATGGCCGGGCACGGCAGCTCACCACCGATCATTCCTGGGTCGCGGACGAGGTGCGCGCCGGACGGCTCACGGCCGAGGAAGCCCGTCGCTCCAAACATCGCAACCTGATCACGCGCGCCCTGGGGCTGGAGCAGGAGGTGGCTATCGACACCGGAACTTGCCCCCTGGTCGCCGGCGACGCCCTGCTGCTCTGCTCGGATGGGGTCCATAATTTGCTCGGCGATGACGACCTGGTCCGGGCCTGTACGCCGCCGGCGGAAGAAGGCAGCAACGCCCTCGTCGAAGCGGTCATCGCGCGCGGCGCCCCGGACAACGCGACGGTCGTGATCGCCAGGCTGCTCGGCGACGGCGGGGAGCCGCGGGTAGCGGTGACCCGACCGCTGCCCGACCTGGACGGTGGGGAAGTACCGGACACGACCGCCGGCTCCGCCGCGCCACCGGCTCCGCCGCGCGCGCGGCCGATTTCCAAGATTGCTGCGCTGTGCCTTGCGGCGCTGGCGCTGGCGATCCTGCTGTATTTCGCGCTGGTGCATGGCGTCGCACGCTGAATGGGGGACGAGGAGGCCGCTCCGCGCCGTCCAACCGGCCCCCCGCCATGCGCCCACTGTTTCGGCGTCGGTTACACGTGGCGGGACGGCGGCGCCGTCGGCCTTCATCGATGCCCATTTTTGACCGTAATGTCCACGGTAACGACCCATTCTGGCTACCGACTTGCGCCGAGCCCGACTGCGTGGCATGGTAGCGATACGGAACGATTCAGCAACCTGATCGCAATATGGGGAGAGCAGCATGCAACCGAGCAGCACCGAACAGCCGGTACGGGCGCCGCGCGTACGCTTCGGCGTCGATCTGCAAGCGACGAAAGCGGAGTACCGCCAGGCCCTATGGGGCTTCCGGGCGGTCGCGGTCCCGCCCCAACCCCAAGACCTGCGACCCCTGGCCTGCGCCGAGGAGACACAACACGCCCCGGCCTAGCCGGTCCGGCACAGAATGTGCGTTAACCTGTGGCTATAGGAGTGACTATGGCACATTTGGTTTGGGCGTGCGATCTCTGTTGGACGAGGCTACTGCAACAAGGCGCCCGGTTGCATAACGTCGGGACCAGTTCGACCCGCTATTGCGAGTGCTGCCGCTGTTCCATCCGGCCCGGCGGCCGCGTGCTGCGTTTCCTCGTCCCGAGCAAGTAGGCCGGAGGGGAGGGGCGCGGCCCGCGCCCCTCCCCTCCGGCGCTTAGCGCCCCTTTGCTTTCGCGTAGTTCTGGGCTACCGCCGCCCAGTTCACGGTATTCCACCAGGCGGCCAGGTAGTCCGGCCGGCGGTTCTGGTACTTCAGGTAGTAGGCGTGCTCCCAGACGTCGACGCCGAGGATCGGTGTGCGGCCCTCCATGAGCGGGCTGTCCTGGTTCGGCGTGCTCTCGACGCGCAGCTTGCCGCCAGGTTCGGCGGAGAGCCAGGCCCAGCCGCTGCCGAAGCGGCTCGCCCCGGCGGCGGCAAACTGCTGCTTGAATTGGTCGAAGCCGCCGAAGGTGCTGTTGATCGCCGCGGCGAGGTCGCCGGTGGGGGCCCCGCCCGCGTTCGGGCCCATGACCTGCCAGAAGAAGCTGTGATTGGCGTGGCCGCCGCCGTTGTTCCGGACAGCGGTGCGCGCGCTCTCCGGCACCTTGTCCAACTGCTGAATCAACTGTTCCACCGGCAGCTTCGCCAGGTCCGGCGAATTGGCCAGGGCGTTGTTCAGGTTCGTGACGTAGGCGGCGTGGTGCTTATCGTGATGGATACGCATCGTCTGCTCGTCGATGTGCGGTTCCAGCGCTGCATAATCGTAGGGCAAGGCGGGAACTTCGTAGGCCATATCCGATTTCCTCCTTGGATCACTCACGGCCGGGCCACCTTCACGCCGGGCAACATGCCCGTGCCGGCGCGGCCACACCGACTAGAGTAGTCAATCGGGGCCGGCATTGTCCACTGTTTTCGGACCGGGCCGGCGGCATCGGGAAAAAACGGGCCTGCCTGCTCAAGCGGCCGCCGTCTTGCTAGCCGGTACTATAGCTACTGCGTTCGCCGTGGACGCGGCGGACGGCATTTGGTCACCAGTCGGGAGAGAAGGACAGGGCCATGGCAGTACGTGAAGGGTCCGCGACCGAGCGGGCCAGCCGGGAAACGTTGACGTTCCTGAAGGTGCTCTTCGGCGAGGAACAGCGCCGCGATTTCGCCGTGCAGCTTTGGGACGGCACCAGATGGGAACCGAGTCCCGGCGAGCCGGCGCGCTTCACGCTCCACTTGCGCCATCCCGGCGCCATCCGTGCCATGTTCTGGCCCCCCGATGACCTCGCCCTGGGCGAAGCCTACATCTTCGACGACTTCGACATCGAAGGCAGCATCGAGGCCGTCTTCCCCACCGTCGACGACCTGCTGGCCGATCGCAAGGTCGGTCTCGGCAGCCGGCTGCAGCAGGCGAAGCGGCTCTTCACCCTCCCCGCGCCGCGGAAGCGCCAGGCCGACGGGCACGGGCTACGGCTCCAGGGCAGTACCCACAGTTTGGAGCGGGATCGCCAGGCGGTCAGTTACCACTACGACCAGTCCAACGAGTTCTTCGCCCAGTTCCTCGACCGGCAAATGGTCTACTCCTGCGCCTACTTCGCCTCGCCCGAGGAGGGGATCGACGCGGCGCAGGCGCGCAAGCTGGACTACATCTGCCGGAAGCTGCGCCTCCAGCCGGGGGAGGCCCTGCTGGATATCGGCTGCGGCTGGGGCGGCCTCGTCATCCACGCCGCCCGGCAGTACGGCGTCTACGCCACGGGGATCACGTTGAGCGCGCGCCAGGCCGACTTCGCCAACGCCCGGATCGCCGAGGCGGGGCTGGCCGACCGCTGCCGGGTCGACCTGCGCGACTACCGCGAGTTGGACGCGGAGGAACGCTACGACAAGGTGGTCAGCGTCGGCATGTTCGAGCACGTCGGCGAGGCCCAACTGCCCACCTATTTCCGGCGGTCCTGGTCGCTGTTACGACCGGGCGGCGTCTTCCTCAACCACGGCATCTGCCAGGCAATCGGGCAGAAAACCCACTCCGGGCGTTCCTTCGTCGCCAAGTATGTCTGGCCGGACGGTGAGTTGGAGACCATCGGCACCACCTTGCGGGCGGCGGAGCAGGCGGGCTTCGAGCTGCGCGACGTGGAAAGCCTGCGCGAGCACTACGCGCTCACCCTCCGGGAGTGGGTGCGCCGGCTGGAAGCCCATCACGACGTGGCCCGGTCGCTGAAGGATGAAGTGACCTATCGCATCTGGCGGCTCTACATGGCCGGCTCCGCCTACAACTTCGACACCGGCAATCTGAATCTGTACCAATCGCTCTTCGCCAAGCCGGACCACGGCAAGAGCGGCCTGCCCCTCAGCCGGTCGGATTGGTATCGCTGAGGCGGGGATCGGGGAGTCGCTTTCGCGGCCCCCGGTAGCGCAGGATGCGGCGCCAGAGGGCGGGACCGGCGGTCTTCGCCGGCCTCGCCGGCAGACGGTCGACGCCGGGCGGCGCCTGGGCGGCGACCGCGCGCTGCGCTGCCGTCTGCACCAGGCCCGCCACGTCGGCGGGCAGCGCCCGTTGCTGCAGCGCCACGAAGGCGTTCAATTCCGCGCCGAGGATGAAGACCAGAGAAACGATCCAGAACCAGAAGGCCAGGATGCCGAAGACGAGGAGCGCCTGCCCGAACCAGGCGTGGGTCATGAACCGGCCGGCATAGAACGGGAAGGCGATGTTGACGATTTCAAACAGCACCGCCGCGACCAGCGCCCCGCGCCAGACCTCCCGCGGGTGCATGCGGCGATTGGGCACGACGACATAGATCAGAAAAAAGAGCAGGAAGGAGACAACCGCCCCCAGTACGTAGCCGGCGGCCGCCAACAGGACGCCGTTGTCCGGAACGTGCCCCAGGGCCGCGGCGATGTCGGGGAAGAACCCGCTGACGGTGGCGGCCAGCACCGCCAGGGGAGCCAGCGCGGCGAAGAGGAAGACCATCCCGATGGCCATGAGCTTTTGCTGCACGACCTCTCGCCCTCGGGTGCGGAAGATGATGCTGAAACAGTTCTCCATCGAACTGAAGAGGTTGGAGCCGGTCCAGATGAACCCGCCGAAGCTGATGATCGCCGTCAACTTGGACGCCTGGCGGAAGTCCACCAACATATTGTACAGATTGATATTGAGGCCGGTCGGGCTGGTGACGCCGCCGGGCAGGGCGTTGGTCAGGGCCGACGCCAGGTCGCGCAACTGCGCCGCCGGCAGGACGAACGCGCCGAGGGCCAGGATGCCCAGGAAGAGCGGAAAGATGGCCGTCAGGAAGTTATAGGCCAGGAGCGTGCAGAGGTTAAACGCCCAGTCGTTGGCGAACTTTTGCAGGAAGTCCCCAACGGACCGCAATCCCCGTGGCACCGGCGCCTCCTCTGACCAGTATGCCGCATAGACGGGACCGGCCTCCTACCGCCGGGACAACGGCCGCTCGGTCGGGGAGGGGGCACGCGCGACGGTGAGGCGCAACGTCTTCGTTTGGAACGGCGAGAAATCCAGGTGGGCCGCGCTATCCCGAACCGGGACCGGGTCGCCGGCAATGGCGAGGGCGTCCGTCTCCTGGCATGCCTGCAACCCGGCGACCCACAGCTCGGCCCGGCAGGCATGACCTGCCGCTTCGTAGAGGCGGGCCGTGAGCGCGTCGCCGTCGCGGTAGAGGGCTGCCAGCACGACATTGCCCGGTTCCAGGCGCACGCGCGGCTCCCGGCCGGGGCGCACGTCGGCGGCGGCAACAGTCAAAGGCGGACTGTTGAGCGCCTCCGCCTCCCACCAGGCTTCCAGCGGGTGGGCGGCGTCGGCGGGGAAGACGCTGTAGCTGAAACTGTGGTGGACGCCGTCTTCGAAGGCCAGCGTGCTCTCCCCTTTATATTCCATCGCCGCCGAGCGGAGCAACGACAGCAGCATCACGCCGTCCGTCACGTTCGCCCCCGGCAGGCCGCGGTTGCAGAGGTAGACGGTGGCGGCATCGTCGCCGTAGGCGAGCCAGCCCTGGCCGGGGAACTCGCCCTCCGGCCGCTCCAGGTGGCCGTTCGGGACGCTGTGCACGATCCGACCCCGGCGAATCGTCGTCGGAAAGGCCACGCGCACCCGATAGTGCTTGCCGTGCCCCGTGAGCTCGGTGCGGAAGTCGATCCGGCGCAGATGGTGGTACAGCACGACCTGTTGCGTAAATTCGACGCGAAGGCGCCAGTAGCGCAAGGCGCCGCGGGCGCGGATCGTCGTCCGCAGCGGGCCGTCCTCGACCAGTTCGCTGGTCACCGGCGCGGTGTGGGAGGCGATGCCGCCCCGGAACACCCGGTCCTCCGCCGACGGCGCCGCCGGGTACGGATCGTCGACCGGCGTCGTCGTGCGCACGTTGCCGTTCAGGGGGGACTCGTAGAGCAGCCAGAGGTCGCCGTTGTCGTTCTGCAAGACCAGATCGTTCCAAAAGGGCCGCTGGAGATCAACGAACTCCCGGCCGGAAACCTTGTCGACCAGTCTGGTGATGACACCGCCCCGGACGCCGACGCGAAAGTGGTCGGTCTCCACCTGCCAGACCGGGTCCGCGTCCGCAGTTGCCGTCGGTGCAGCCGGCCGGCCACTGCCCTTTGGCACCTCCCCGGGGCGGGGCGCCGGGCCGGCCGGCCTTTCGGCGGTCCGCAGGCCGAAGACCGCGTAGCCCAGTGGCGGCAGGTCGGCCTGGAAGAGCAGCTCGCGGTCGGCGACCTGTACGGGCAGGTCGTTCCCCTCGGCGTCGACGACGCGATAGCCGGACCAGCCGATCGCGTGCGTGTTGAGGCGCAGCACCTCCGTCCGCGGCCGGGGCAGCGCGTTGAACACGAGCAGGCTCATCCCGCCGTGATGCCCGACCCGCCGGGACGTGGCGCGGTCGACCGCGTCCATGAGCAGGCGGGTGACGAGCTTGTCGGCCGTGCGATACTGCGCGACGGCCTCCTCATAGGCGGCGTCGATGATGGTGCCGGAGATGATGTCGTGGAACTGATTCACCAGCGTTATCCGCCAGGCTTCCTGCAGTTGCGCGGAGGGATAATCGCCACCGTCCAGCCAGAGCAGCACATTAGCCTTCTCGGCGGCACCCAGCGCCGACTCCAGGCGCCGATTGAGCTGCTTCAGGGCGATGCGGCTGCTGTAGGTGCCCTGGAACACCGGGTTGAACTCGCCGCCGTATTCCGGCAGTTCCGCCCGCGTCGCCTCCACGGCGTCAAAAAACCGCTTCGGGGTCGAGCAGACGTAGCGCACCTCCTGATCCCCCGCCTGATTCAGGGCGGCGATGCTCGCCACGGCGCTATCCTGCGGCGGCGCGAGATCGCCGCTGTTGCCGAGAAAGAGCTCCGGCGTGGCGGCAAAGCCGGCGGCCTCGGCCGCCAGCCGGCGCAACGCCGAGAGCGGGGCCAACTCCTGATCGAGGGCGTTGGGCACCGCAGTCTGTTCGGGGAAGCGTACGGCCCCGTAGCCGAAGGGCGTCCAGTGGCACAGGAGGGTGCTGCCGTCCAGCCCCCGCCAGGTGAACTCGCTGCTGGTCAGCCACGGTTGCCATCCCCGCCAGAAGATATAGCGGGAGTAGCCGCAGTGCCGGAGGAGGCCGGGTAGGCTGCTCGGATGGCCCCAACAGTCGGCGATCCAGCAGGTGCTGGCGGTGACGCCGAGGCGCGATTGGAGCCAGCGCTGGCCGGTGATCGCCTGGCGCAGCAACGATTCCCCGGACGGCACATTGACGTCGGGCATGACGTACATACCGCAGGCGATCTCCAGGCGGCCTTCCTGCACCAGCGCGCGCAGTTCCGGCAACAGGTCGTGATTGCGCACCAGCAACGCCTCCAAGAGGATCACTTGCTCCACCACAAAGGTGTAGGTGGGCTGGGTCCGCAAGAGTTCCAACATCGCCAGGAGGTGTTCCAGGGCGCGGGGCCGGGAGACGTCGTAGGTGTCCAGGTAGGCGACGTCGTAGTGGAACGAAGGCACAATGTGGACGGTGCGCATGAAGAGCCTTCCTCGTGTGCGGATGAGACGGGCGAGAGCATCATCATACAGCGGGAGCTGGGCCGCGATGGCGATCGGCGGCCCCAGGGACAAGACTGCGTCTCCGGGAATTGTCGCGAGCGTTCGTGGCTGTCCTCCGGCACCGAGTGCGGCCCCTGGGGCGCAGACCGCAGTCGCGACGCTGTCCACCCTCCGCACGCGCGGCCTTGGGTGAAGCAGCCGCTATTAACGGCCTGGTACAATTCTTCAGTCGGTAACAAATCGTAGGAGCATGACGGACCGGTGGCGCGGATTCTCACGGTGCTGGCGCATCCGGACGATGCCGAAATCTGGGCGGGGGGTACCCTCGCCCGCCAGGTGCGCGAGGGCGATGAAGCCTTGATCTGCAGCCTGGCGGGCGACGAAGGGTCGACGCGGGCCGGCGAGGCCGGGGAGGGCGCCGCGGTGCTGGGGGCGCAAGTGACGGTGCTCAATCAGACCGATCGCCACATGCGCCTGAACGAGGACCTGGTCCGGACACTGGCCGCGCTCCTGACGGACTACCGCCCCAACGTGATCGTGACCCACTGGGAGCAGGATTCGCACCCCGATCACGTGCTCGCCAACGCCGCGACGCGGGCCGCCGTCGTCGCCGCGTCCGGTCTGAGCAAAGGGCTCGATCTCCTGCTCGCCTGCGATACCTATCTGAGTAGCGGGCGGGACGGCATGTTCACGCCCGACTTGTATGTCGACGTCACCGCGACGTGGGAGACGAAGCTTGCGGCGATACGCAAGCACGGCAGCCAGGATCCCGAACAGTACATTCAGACGATCGAACGGCAATGCTGGTTGCATGGCGCGCGCGCCAAGGTGCGGTACGCTGAAGGATTCCGTCGCATCCC
>JAICXR010000377.1 GCA_025980355.1 Chloroflexota bacterium
ACACTCACCGGCGCCAGCGCCTTCGACGGCGCGGCCTGCGCCGTATTGCAGAACGACACCCTATCGCCGCGAGCGCGCCGCCTCGTCTCCCACCTCCTGCGCCGCTTTTCTGCCGAGGAGGATGCCTCAATCCGAGCTTTCTGCGACCAGCTGGCCGGCTGGGATTTCCGCTACGACCTGAGCGCGACGGCTCCCATCTTCTTCGAGCTGTTCCTCCAGCACTGGAAGCGCCGGGTGGTCGCCGAGCGTTTCCCGGAGCGCCTGCTCGCCACGGTTACGGACCCCGGCAGCGTCACGACCCGCCTGATCGAAGCGGACGACCTGCCCTGGTTTCGGTCGGACAAAGCGGGCGCACTCCGGCACTGCGCCCGGCAGGCGGTCGCCACCGTGCGCGCCCGGTTTGGAGCGGACCCGTCCGGCTGGGTCTGGGGAGCGTTGCATCGCATAGTTTTTCGCCATCCGCTCTCTACGGAAGCGAGTGCGGACACCTTCGACGTGGGGCCGCGCGGCGTCGCCGGGACTGCGGACACCGTCCGCAACACGGGCGCAGGCGGAATACCGCCGGTGGCGGCCGACAGCGGCGCCGAATACCGGCTCGTGGCCGACCTCAGCAATCCCGCCGGAATCCTGGCGACGCAGTGCCTCGGCCAGTCCGGCCAGCCCGGCAGCCCCCACTACGCCGACCAGTTCAACGACTGGGTGGCGGGCAGGTATCACGCGCTCAGCTTCGATCGACCCGATGGCGACGAAGCAGATGCCCGCCATCTCCGCCTCACCCCCGCCTGAGGCAGCTACACCAGCATGACGAGACACCGTTTCACCAGCGAGACGCTCATCATGAACGGCTTGCTGCTGCTCGTCCCGGCCACCTTACTCGCCGCCAAGTTCAACGTGGCGCCCTGGGCCCAGTTCTTCCTGGCCGTTGGAGCGGTCATCCCGCTGGCCGCCTACATCGGCTGGGCGACGGAGACGCTGGCCGACCACCTGGGCGGGAAGGTCGGCGGCCTGCTCAACGCCACCTTCGGCAATGCCCCCGACCTCCTGGTCGGCGTCTTCGGCGTCCAGAAGGGCCTGATTCCGCTGGTGAAGGCGACGCTCATCGGCGGCTTGATCAGCAACTCCGCCCTCATCATGGGCATCTGCTATATCGTCGCCGGGTTGGTCTACCGTCGCCCCACGTTTCACCGCCAGGAGGCCGGTCACCATAGCGTCCTGCTCATGCTGACCGTGGCGGCCGTGCTGTTCCCGTCCGTCGGCTCCTTCGTGCCCTGCCAGGCGGCCGATTGCGCCGGCCTCGGCGGCCGTATCCTGGGCGTCAGCGTCGGCATCGCCGTCGTGCTCCTCCTGGCGTACACGGCCTACGTCCTGTTCGGCATCTTCGGCCTGGAATCGCTTGGTCGCGGCAAGCCCGAGCCACCGGCGGTGCAGGCGCTGCCACCACCGGAGGTGGCGGAACGGTCGGGTCGCAACTGGTCGCCCGCTTTCAGCGTCGTGGTGCTCGGCCTCGCCACCATCGGGTTGCTCCCCGTGACCGACATCTTGACCGGCAGCGTGCAGCCCATGACGGAGGTCCTGGGCTGGAGTCAGGTCTTCGTGGGTATGGTGATCGTGGCGAATGCGGGGAACGTCGCCGAGGCCTACGCCGCGATCCGTCTGGCGAAACAGCGCGCCGGCACGCCGCGGGAAGCGGCGGGAGGCGACTCCGGCCTGGACCTGGCCCTCGGCATCGCCTCCGCGTCGTCCATCCAGATCGCCACCTTCGTCGCCCCGCTGGTGGTCCTCTACAGCCTCCTCACCAGCCACCCCATGACCCTCGTGTTCAGCCCGGTGGAGATCTCTATCCTGGCGCTGCTGGTCATCATGTCGACCTTCATCGGCCAGGACGGCGAGAGCAACTGGCTGGAAGGGGCCCAACTGCTCGCCCTCTACGCCATGGCCGCCATCGTCTTTTACGCGCTGCCGGTGTCGCTCTTCGGCAGTTGACGGCGACACGCGGCTACCGTCTTCCGGGGGAGGCGGCAGCCGACCGGCCAGCGCGAGCCGAACGTATCGCCACGGCACTGCATGAGCGGGACGATGCGGCCGGTCCTAGAGCCTGAGCAGCGTCTCCGCCACGGCGATCGCGCCCTGCCAACCGTCGCCGTGTTCTTCGGCGCTCCAGCAGGCGGAGAGGACGACCTCGGCGAAAGCCCACGCGGCCAGGCGAGCACGGTCGTAGTGGAGCTCTTCGGCGAACACGTCCAGCCGGCGGCGCACCACGTCGCGCTGAGCGAGGACGTCGCCCAGGTCGGGATTCAGAAAAAACTGCCCGACGTCGTAGCCCGGGTCGCCGGTCACGCCCTTGGGATCGATCGCCAGCCAGGGGGCGCGCTCGGCGGTGAGGATGTTGTAGTGGTGGAGGTCGCCGTGCAGCAGTGCCTCCCGCGGTGCCGAGGCCAGCAGTTCCGGCACCAGCGCCTCCGCCCGCTCGAAGACGGCGACGGGAAAGGGACCCGCGCCCCCATACTCCCGGCGATGGCGATCGAAGACGTCGGCAAACCATTGGGCCACGGGTAGGAAGGGCTCGCCCGCCGGGACCGGTCGCCAGAGTCGCGCCATGACCCCGGCCGCGATGCGCGTCGCCGCCTCGTCGTCGGCGCTCGCCAGGGGCGCGAGCGTCTCGCCGGGCCGCAGGCGTTCCAATAGCATGGCGCAACGCTCGTCGTCCGCTGCCAGGAGGCGGCAGATGCCGTCGCCGTCATACCGACGGAGGGCGTACAACTCCCGCTGCAGTTCGGCGCCGGGCACGCCGGCCTTGAAGACGGCCTCGCTCCCGTCGGACCGGCGAGCAGGGGCGACATAATTGTAGGAGAGGTCAAACGGCGCGCCGAGCGTGAGCCCCCAGCGCCGGGTGAGGTCGCCGACGAGCGCGGGGAGTGTCCGCAGCCATTCCTGGCCTGCGTGCCCGAACGCCGCAACGGTACGGCGCGCAAACGCGTCGGGGATGGTGAATGGCTCGCCTACCAAGATGAGGTCCCCCTCAATGATGCGGTAGCTCAGCGCTGCCACGAACGCGCGCTGTCTCCTATAGTACTTTCACTCCCCGCAACAGTACTGGCCCAAGCGTGGCAAACCGGGAACGTGGCAGCATACATCCGGTGGGCAGTGCTAGTGATATGGGGGGATAACGTGTCAGCACCATCGACGGAAGCGGTTCCCGGATCGGCAATCCTCGCGCCGAGCGAGGTGATGTGTCTCTACGGCGCGCTGGTGGCGCCGAAAAAGGGCAAGCCGGCGCTGGATACGCCGCAGTTGCCCGACGCCACAACATTCGACGGAAGGCAACTCGGCACGATGATGGTCGCCGCGGCCATGCTGACACTCGAGCAGCGCGGCAGCGTCCGGCTGCACGAGGAGCAGAAGAAGGCCCTCTTCGGCCTGCGCAAGAAGGACCTCCTCTACATCACGGCGACCGATACGGCCCCTAATCTCGCCGACGGTTGCTGGGAGATGCTCGTCTATCAGCGGTTGCTGAAGGCCAAGGACCGTACCGGCGACGTGGCGGACGTCGTGTACGGCGTCCTCGGCGCGGACGCCGAGGACCCCTGGCATCTGGTCCTCGACGTCGCGCTGCGCGGCCTAGCCGGGCGTCAGTTGCTCACGATCACCGACAAGAAAGTGGCCCTTATCTTCCACTTCAAGCGCTACGCGTTGCCGGAGAGCACCGCCGCCCTGGCGCAATTACAAGAGGTACAGGCATCCCAGCAGTTGCTCACGACGACCGAACAGGAGCGACCGGCGGTCTGGGCGAAGCTCACCAAGGAGATC
>JAICXR010000247.1 GCA_025980355.1 Chloroflexota bacterium
ATCGCCGATGGTGAATTGCCGCATCCGAAGCTCCCGCTGGTGCTCGGTCACGAGATCGTCGGTACGGTCGTCGACGCCGGCGAAGGCGCGGAACGCATCGCCGCCGGCTCGCGCGTGGGGGTGCCCTGGCTGGGCGCCACTTGCGGTCGCTGCCGCTACTGTCGCACCGGACGTGAGAACCTGTGCGATGACGCCCGCTTCACCGGCTACCAGACGGACGGCGGCTATGCCGAATATGCCGTCGCGGACGAGCGATTCTGCTTTCCCATCCCAGAAGGCTATCCCGATCGGCAGGCGGCGCCACTCCTCTGCGCCGGGCTCATCGGCTATCGCGCCTACACCCTGGCCGGTGACGCGCCCCGTCTGGGCCTCTACGGCTTCGGGGCTGCCGCCCACCTGTTAGCGCAGATGGCGCGCTACCAGGGAAGGCGCGTCTTCGTCTTCACTCGCCCGGGGGACGCCGAGCGACAGGCATTCGCTCGCCGCCTGGGCGCCGAATGGGCCGGCGGCTCGCTCGACCAGCCGCCGGAGCCACTCGACGCGGCGCTCATCTTCGCTCCGGCCGGTCAGCTCGTCCCGGCGGCACTTGGGGTGGTCGCCAAGGGCGGCGTGGTCGTCTGCGCCGGTATCCACATGAGCACCATTCCGGCCTTCCCCTACGAGCTTCTGTGGGGCGAGCGGGTGCTGCGCTCCGTGGCGAACCTGACGCGCCGGGACGGGGAGGCGTTCCTGGCGCTGGCGCCGCAGGTCCCCATTCGCTCCGAAGTGACCGACTTCCCGCTGACCGCGGCCAACGAAGCCCTGGCGCGCCTGCGGGCCGGCGCCATCAGCGGCGCTGCCGTGCTGACGATGGCCGGCTCCGGCGGCGAAGCGCCAAGCGCCAAGCGCTAATCTGCCCGTCGTGGCATCGGCGGGGGGGGACCTGTCCGCGGCGTACTGGTACCGGCCGCCCGTGGCACGCACTATGCTGCCCTGTTCCTCGTACCCGGCGTGGCCCGGTGCCCGCGTGTCGGCGGTCCCGATGCGGACCCGACGGGTCGTTCAGAGCGTTGCGGCCCGCCAGTAAGAGAGGACCGGCCGGCTGTGGAAGGGACGATCACCCGAGTGGTGCCGGAGCGCGGTTTCGGCTTCATCACCGGCGACGACGGCCAGGAGTTCTTCGTTCACCGCAGTGCTCTGCAGGCGACGGACTTCGAGGAGCTGGCCGAGGGGGTGCGGGTGGATTTCCACGCGGCCCACGAGGCGCCCGGCGACCAGCCCGGCGAGCGTCCCCGCGCCGTCGGCGTCCGCCTCCCGGGCCACGGTATGGCGCCCAGCACGCCGGTACCGATGCCTGAAGAGGCTCCCTAGCGCGGCGTGGCGGCGCCGGGGAAGGCCGTGGGACGTCACGATCGGAAGGACATCGAGATGGGACGACTCGCGTACACAAGGCGCGAAGGGCGCTCGCGTCCTTCGCGCCTATCGCTGGCGGCCGCCTTGCTGGCCGGAAGTCTCGGGGCGGCGCTCGCCTTCTTCTTCGATATTGATCGCGGCCGCTATCGGCGTAACCAGGCCCGCGACCGCATCGCCGGCTTCGCCCGCCGTGCCTGGCGGCGATTCCGGCGCCAGGCACGCTACACGGTGACCGAAATCGCCGGGACCGGCCAGCGGCTGACGCACCTCCGACCGGAGAACAGCTCGCCGGACGAGGTCACCCTGGCCCAGCGGGTGGAGAGCCAGATTTTCCGTGATCCTGGGGTGCCGCAGGGCCGCATCAACCTCAACGTGGAGGACGGCGTGGTCGTGCTCCGTGGCCAGCTCGAGCGTCCCGAACAGATCCGCCATCTCGAAGCTTCAGCGCGGAAGGTGCCCGGCGTGAAGGGCGTGAAGAATCTCCTCCACCTGCCCGGCGCACCCGCCGCACGTGCGCTGTGAACGGCGCCGCTCGGCCATAGCCGGGACGTTCCGATTCAAGAAGACGCAGCGCCCGCTCGCCTCCTCGCCCCGACACTTGACGCCGCCGGCCATGCTGCCTACAGTGGCGGTGTGCCAAGCGTCGGGCGAGAGGGAAGACAGGCAGTCAATGACGACGGTTCCGAATATCCTGATCATCTACCCGGACCAGTGGCGGGGCGATACACTGGGCTTCCTGGGCACGACGGTGGCCGAGACGCCGAACCTGGACCGGCTCGGGCGCGAGGGCCGCTGTTTCCCGAACGCCTTCGTCGCCAATCCGGTCTGCACGCCCTCGCGGGGCTCCTTTCAGACCGGGCGCTACCCCCACACCACCGGCGTCACGGCCAACGACGTTCGCCTGCCGGTGACGGAGGTCGGCTTCGCCGAGGTGCTGGCCGCCGCCGGCTATCGCACCGGCTACATCGGCAAATGGCACCTCGACGGCGAACCGCGGCCCGGCTTCGTGCCGCCGGAGCGCCGCCACGGCTGGCAGTGGTGGGCCGGCTTCAATCGCGGCCATCGCTACTACGACGGCGTCTACTATCGGGACCGGGAGGAGGCCATCGCCGCGCCCGGCTTCGAACCCGACCATCAGACCGACCTTGCCGTGGAGTTCCTGGAGGCGGCGGCGCGCGAGCGCGAGCGGCCCTTCTGCCTGATGCTGTCCTGGGGGCCGCCGCATACGCCGCTCGACCCGCCGGAGGACTGGCGCACGCACTATCAGGCGGAGCGCATGCCGCTGCCGCCCAGCGTCCCGGCGGCGCTGGCCGAGCAGGCGAAAGAGGAGCGGGCCCGGTATTACGGGCTCGTCAGCGCCCTCGATGCCGACGTCGGGCGCCTGTTGGCGGCGCTGGACCGGCTGGGCCTCACGGAAGACACGCTCGTGCTATTCACCGCCGACCATGGCGATTCCCTTGGCGAGCACGGCCTCTTCCGCAAGACGATCCCCTACGACGAGGCGACGCGCGTCCCCTTCCTCGTCCGCTGGCCGGGTCACATCCCGGCGGGGACGATGGACGAGACGTTCATCCGCTCGGTGGACGTGGGGCCGACGCTGACCGCGCTGGGCGGGCGGTCGATGCCGCCGGCGACCCAGGGCTGTGACTGCTCGGCGGCGCTCCTGGGCGACCGGTCCCCCGGTCGGGACATCGCCTACCTGGAAGGGCACTACGCCGCCGCGGGCAGCGGCGGCCAGGGTGCCGCTTCGGTGCCGATGGACTGGCGGGCGCTGCGCACGCCGGAGCATTTGATCGTCGTCGACCTGGGAGGCATGGTCCGGTTGCTGTTCGACCTCCGCGCCGACTCGCTGGCGACGGAGAACTTGGCCGGCCAGCTGGCCGCGCAGGCGATGCAAGCGGACCTGTTGGCGCGCCTGCGCGCCGAGGCGGAGCTGTTGGGCGATGCCGCGCTGCTGAGAGGTGGTGATTGACGTGGCCCCGAACGACATGCCGCGCGTGGCGTGCATTCTGACCGTTTACTTCCCGCGCTCCCATGCCGACGTGATCGTGTCCAAGCTGCTGGCCGACTTCACGCATCCGGTGCCGCGGGACGTCGCCCGGTTCGACTTCTCGCAACAGGTGCGCGACCTCACGGAAGCGCCAATGCCGACCGATGGCGAGGGCAATCTGCGCCGGCCGCGGCTGCAGGTGGTCTCCCTCTACGTCGACCAGACGCCGGCGAACGACATCAGCCAGGAATGGGCGACACGGGCCGGCGTGCCGATCTTCCCGACCATCCGCGAGGCGCTGACCCTGGGCGGCGCTGAGCTGGCAGTGGACGGCGTGCTGATCATCGGGGAGCACGGCGACTACCCGACCAACGCGCGCGGCCAGAAAGAGTACCCTCGCCGCCGCCTTTTCGAGGAAGTCGTCACGGTCCTCCGGGAGAGCGGCCGCGCCGTTCCGATCTTCAACGACAAGCACCTCGGCTACGCCTGGGCCGACGCCAAATGGATGTACGACGCCGCCCGTTCCCTGGGCGCGCCGCTCGCGGCCGGCTCGTCGATCTCCACCACGCCGGTGACCTGGCGCGATCCGCCGCTGGCCTTGCCATTGGATGTGCCGCTGGCCGGGGCGCTGGCGGTCGGCTTCGGGCCGCTGGAAGCCTACGGCTTCCACACGCTGGAGGTGCTGCAGTGCATGGTGGAGCGCCGGGCGGGCGGCGAGACGGGCGTGGCCGCCGTGCAGGCGCTCACCGGCGAGGCGATGTGGGAAGCGGGCGCCGCCGGACGCTGGGACGAAGACCTGCTGGCCGCGGCGCTGGCGACCGAAAAGCCGCCGCCAACCGGCCAGCCGCGCGACCTGGCCAAGCGGCCCGCCGTCTTCCTGGTCGACTACCGGGACGGCCTGCGTGCCGCCGTGGCCATGCTGGACGGCGTGGTCCGGCACTGGCTCTTCGCGGCACGGCTGGCCGGCACCAGCGGACCGGGGGCGGACGTGGTCGCCACCCGCTTCCGGGGCCATGGCCAGGAGCCGTTCGGGCATTTCGCCTATCTCGTGGAGGAGATCCAGGACCTGGTGTGCTTCCGGCGTGAGCCGCACCCGGTGGAACGCACGCTCCTCACCACCGGCATCCTGGACCGGGCGATGGAGTCGCTCTCGCTCGGCGGCGTCCGCCTGGAGACGCCGGAGCTGGTAATCCGCTACCGCCCATTGTGACTATTTCAGCGAAGTTGACGGAACGAATCGGCTGGGAGCGCGGGCATCCTGCTCGCCCATCGACTCCTGGGGCGTGCATCCTGTCCGCGCTCCCAGCCACGACCGCGTCCGTTACGAGGACACCTGGACACAGGGAGGGACGAACACCATGGCGGCAACCGGGAGCCTGCGCGCGGGCGCGGCCAAGCTGGACATCACCCCACCGCTGGATACGGCAATGGCCGGCAGCTTCAACGAGCGCCGGGCGACCGATGTGGACGACCCGCTCTTCGCGCGGGCGCTGGTGCTGGAGGCACGCGACGTCCGGCTGGCCCTCGTCGCCTGCGACATCATCGCCTTGCCGTTCGACGACGTTGTGGCGACGAAGGCGCTGATCGCCCGGCGGACCGGCATCCCGGCGGCGTGCGTGCAGCTCGCCGCCACCCACACCCATACCGCCGGCTCGCCGACCGGGCTGTTGGGGACGCCCCGCGCCGAGGCCTATATGGCGCAGTTGCCGGCACGCATCGCCAGCGCGGTGGAGTTGGCGGCGAAGCGACTGCGCCCCGCCCATGCCGGCAACGGCGTGCTGCCGGTGGAAGGGGTGACCTTCTGTCGTCGTTTCCGGATGCGCGACGGGACGGTGCGAATGAACCCCGGCCGCGGCAATCCCGACGCCATGGAGCCGGTCAGCCCGGTCGACCCGGCCATCACCGTCCTCTACCTGGAAGACGCCGAGACCCGGCAGGCGCTCGCGCTCTGGGCAAACTTCACGCTCCACTACGTCGGCACCGACCACGGCAACGCCCTCTCCGCCGACTACTTCGGCCGTTTCGCCCGGATCGTGGAGTCGGCATTGGGCGGCCAGGCTTTGGCCTTGCTCACCAACGGCGCCTCCGGCCAGATTAACAACGTCGACGTCCACGACAAGCAGCAGCCGGGCGGCGCCTACCAGGCGGAGCGCGTGGCCCGTGTCGTGGCCGGCGCGGCGATCAGCGCGGCCGGACGGGTGCGCCTCACCGGCGAGGCCACGTTGGACGCCGAGTTGCGCACGATCGACGTCACCCGCCGGAAGGTTACGGCCAACGATCTCGCCATCGCCCAACGAGTGCTCACGGCGCCGGAAGGCCGGGGAGC
>JAICXR010000426.1 GCA_025980355.1 Chloroflexota bacterium
GCGGTGTCGTGGTCGTGCCGCCCCAGATGAGCATTCGTCTGCCAGTCCAGATGGCGGTATCCCCGGTGCGCAGTGTCGGGACGTTCGCGGTCGTCATGGGGCGCCAGGTGTCGGTGGCCGGATCATAGCGGGCGCCGCCGCCCGGCACGCCGGCGGCGTAGCCGCCCCAGACGATCATCTCCGAGCCGCTCCACACGGCGGTGGCGCCGAAACCCTTCGGCGCGCCGGCGGTCGACATCGGTGTCCAGCGGTCGGTGGCGGGGTCGTAGCGTGCGCCGTCCGCGTCTTGGCTGTTCCAGATGATCAGTTCCTGGCCGGTCCAGACGCCAGTCGTGTAGGCGCCCGGGCTTGGCGCTCCTTCGGTGGGCAAGTGCTTCCAGGCGTGGGTGACCGGGTTGTAGCGCGCGCCGTTATTGACGAAGACCACGCCACCCGTCGTACCGCCCCAGACGATCATCTCGCTGCCGGTCCAAACGCCGACGTGGCCGTATCGGGGGCTGGGGGCGGCATTGGCCATGAGGCCCGACTAGGAGCCGTAAGAGGCGAATGCCTGTGCTGGCGCTGCTCCGAGCGTCGCGGGGGACCTGCTGCCAACGATCAGGATCGTCAGGAGACTGAGGCAGATCGTTAGGGCCGCCTTGTTCATGTCGGCAAGAACGAATGCTTGGGGCCATCGTAACAGGTTGGCCACAAGGGCCGCCCCTCATTCTGAGATCAATCGGTGCATCCGGCACATCGTATGCCGTTTCGCCGGTTGCCCGGCAACTGAAGTGGCGGGCAACCGGCGCGGAACTTGACGGATGCGCCGCTAATCCAGTCGTCAGAGAATGTACTTCGCCAGGTCGTCGCTCTGCATCAGTTTCCCGAGGCGGGAGCGGACGTAGGCGGCGTCGATCCTCAGCGTCTCACCGGTACGGTCCGGCGCGTCGAAGGAGACCTGCTCCAGCACTTTCTCCACCACCGTCGTCAGGCGGCGGGCGCCGATGTTCTCCAGGCGGTCGTTCATGGCGACGGCGCTGTTGGCGATCTCCGTGATGCCGTCGTCAGTGAACTCCAGGTGGACGTCCTCGGTCGCCATGAGCGCCGAATACTGGCGCGGCAGCGAGTTCTCCGGCTCTCGCAAGATGCGCTCGAACTCGGCGGGCGTCAGCGACTGCAGTTCTACCCGGAGCGGGAAGCGGCCCTGCAACTCCGGCAGCAGATCCGAAGGCTTGCTGTGGTGGAACGCGCCGGCGGCGACGAAGAGGATGTGGTCGGTCTTGACCGCACCGTAGCGGGTCTGGACCGTCGACCCTTCCACGATCGGCAGCAGGTCGCGCTGCACGCCTTCCCGGGAGATGTCGGCGCCGTGCAGCTCCGACCGCCCGTTGGCCACCTTATCGATCTCGTCGATGAAGACGATGCCGGCCTGCTCCACCCGCTCCTTGGCGCCGTCGACCACCTGTTCCCAGTCGATCAGCTTCTCCGCTTCCTGCTCGACCAGAATCTTGCGCGCGTCCCGCACCGTGACGCTGCGCGTGCGACGGCGGTTGGCGGAGACGGAGGCGACAAATTCATGGAACGTCTCCTGCATGTCCTCGGCGCTCATGCCGCCGTCGATTTCGACGACGGGCGCGAAGGGCTCGTCGGCGTCGACTTCGATCTCCACCAGTTGCTCTTCGATCTTCTGCGCCGCGAGCTGCTCGGCCACGCGCTTGCGCTGGCGCTTCAGCCGGCTCGTCTCGGTCCGGGCGGTCGCGGCCGCCACTTTGGCGCCTTTCGGGGCGCCGGACGGGCACAGATAGGCAATCAGCCGCTCGGTGGCGAGCCCTTCCGCCCGCTCCTGGACGTCGCGTTGCCGCTGCTCCTGGATGCGGTTCACCGTCGACTCCATCAGGTCGCGGATGATCGATTCGACGTCGCGCCCGACGTAGCCGACTTCGGTGAACTTTGTCGCCTCCACTTTGATGAACGGGGCGTCGATCAGCTTCGCGATGCGCCGGGCGATTTCCGTCTTCCCGACTCCGGTGGGACCGATCATGAGCACGTTCTTCGGCGTCACTTCGTCGCGCATCGGCTCCGTCAGTTGCTGGCGGCGGTAGCGGTTGCGAATCGCCACCGCGATGCCGCGCTTGGCGTCGGCCTGGCCGATGATGTAGCGATCCAGTTCCTGGACGATGCGTTGGGGGGTCAACCCGTCCATGTCATTCTCCTGTCCCTAGGGAGCCATCCAGCGCCGCCGCGGCGGCGACGCCGGGGCCGATGCTATCGACCACGATGTTGGTATTGGTGTAGATGCAGAGCGAGGCGGCGATCTCCATCGCCGCCCGTGCGATCCGTTCGGCCGAGAGGTCCGTGTAGGCGAGCAGCGCACGCGCCGCCGCCAGCGCGTACGGCCCGCCGGAGCCGATGGCCAGCACGTCGTCGTCGGGTTCGATCACCTCCCCATCGCCCTGCAAGAGAAGGAGCGTCTGCTGGTCGGCGACGACCAGTTGGGCCTCCAGGCGCCGCAGGATGCGGTCCGTCCGCCACTCCTTCGTCATCTCCACGGCCGCCTTGCGGATGTTGCCGCCGAAGCGTTCCACCTGGCTGTCGAACTTGTCGAAGAGGCTGATCGCGTCCGCCACCGAGCCGGCGAAACCCGCCAGGACGAGGCCATTACTGAGCCGGCGGAGCTTACGGGCCGTGTGCTTCATCACGATGTCGCCGGTGGTCACCTGGCCGTCGCCGGCCATGGCGACGACGCCGTGCCGACGGACGGCGACAATGGTGGTCGCGTGGCTACGGAGCATAGTGGGGCCGTTTCCGTGTTCGTGGATCATGCGGGGACGCTACAAGCCGAAGGACATCACGTTGACTTTTCGATGGGCCGAGGCGAGAGACGCCAGGCGCTATCATGCCCCTCCGCCCAGTTTTAGGGCTGCTAGGCAGCCCCCATTGGCTCTTTCAGTATACCCGGCCCCCCCGAGCCACTCCGTTGCCCCCTGGGAACGATGGCGAACCAAAGTCCTACTCTTGCCGCACGCGAACCTCGACGGTGCCGTCCGCCTTGCCAACAACCACACGGGAGGCGATGCCGAGGAAAAGGCCGTGCTCCACGACACCGGTGATGGCTTTCAGTTGCTGAGCCAGGGTCGGAGCATCGGCGATCGTTCCGAACTGGCAGTCGAGGACGTAGTGCCCGTTGTCCGTGGAGTAATAGTCGTTGCCGGCGGTGCGCAGCACGGCCTTGCAGCCCAGCGCTTCGATCCGTGACTGCGTCCAGCGCCAGCCATA
>JAICXR010000400.1 GCA_025980355.1 Chloroflexota bacterium
AGTAAGCGAGCGGTTTGGGCCCGGCGCGTGCGGGCGAGCGCCAGCGGCCCGGCGCCGACCGCGGCGACGAGTTCGCGGTGCAGGTGCCGACTGCTGACCGCCAGCCGCCGCGCCACCCCGTCGATACCGAGCCGGTCAACGCTACCCTCGGCGATGAGTCGCAACGCTCGGCCGATTAGGTCGGCCCGCACATTCCAATCCGGCGAGCCCGGTGCGCTCTCTGGCCGGCAACGCCGGCAGGCCCGAAACCCCGCCGCCTCCGCCGCGGAGGCCGACACGTAGAAGCGCACATTCCTCGGCTGCGGCGTCTGGGCCGGACAGATCGGCCGGCAATAAATGCCGGTGGACGTCACCGCCGTAAAGAAGCGACCGTCGAACCGCGAATCCCGACTCTGGACCGCCTTGTAGCAACTCTCGAAGTTCAGTTCCATAGGGAGAGTATCGGAGGTTTCGGGCCGGGACGCTGGCGGTTTTCGGACATTGGGGTGCGAATGACGACCGGACGATGAATCGTCCGGCTAAAACGACGAAGCCCCTCCGGGGCTCTCCAGAGTGGAGGACGGCACCCGACGCGAGCAGCCCCGGAGGGGCTTCGTCGTTTTAGCCAGGGGATTGATCCCCTGGTTCTTCCGTCGCGTTTGACGCCTGCCCCACCATGCCGGATACTGACCGACAGAGGCGACGATGGAGAGCGTCGGCGCGTTGTGCCCCTGGCAGAGAACCCGCGGTTGGTGCGAGCGGGCGGGGCGCTCGGGCCGAGAATCACTCCGGAGCCGTCACCCGAACGGGTTCCGCCGAGGGCGGCTCAACTAGGCGTGACCGTAGTGGCTGCTCGTTAGCGCGGCCAGGCATGAGCACGTGCCGAAAGAGCGGGTAGCTCGCCCAAGGTCGCGCCGGGGCAGGCCGCCAAGCGGGGTGGTACCGCGGGAGCATTGCATCTCGTCCCCTCAGGGAACTGGGGAGACGAGGTTTTTTTTGCCCGATCGATGATCGGACCATGGCGAGGAAGGAGTGACGGGGATGTTCGAACCGGTCGCCACGACCCTTGATCTGCCCGAATTGGAGCGTCGTTGCCTGGAATGGTGGGCGCAGCACGGCATTCAGGCGAAGTACCTGGCGCGCAACGAAGCGTCGGAGCGCCGCTTCAGCTTCATCGACGGCCCGATCACCGCCAATAACCCGATGGGCATCCACCACGCCTGGGGCCGCACCTATAAGGACCTGGTGCAGCGCTACAAGACGATGCGCGGCTTCCGCCAGCGCTATCAGAACGGCTTCGACGGCCAGGGGCTGTGGGTGGAAGTCGAGGTGGAGAAGGACCTCGGTTTCAAGAGCAAGCGGGACATCGAGGCCTATGGCGTCGCGGACTTCGTCGAGCAATGCAAGGCGCGCGTGCGCCGCTTCGCCCAGCGTATCACCGAGCAGACGGTTCGCCTCGGCAACTTCATGGACTGGGACCACTCCTACTACACCATGTCCGACGAGAACAACTACATGATCTGGACCTTCCTGAAGCGCTGCCACGAACGCGGCTGGATCTATCAGGGCCACGACGTGATGCCCTGGTGCGTGCGCTGCGGCACCGCCATCTCCGAACACGAGATCGCCACCGAGGGCTACCGCGAGGTCACCCACCGCAGCGTCTACGTCCGCTTGCCGCTGCGCGACCGCCCCGGCGAGTACCTGCTCGTCTGGACCACGACGCCCTGGACGCTCACCGCCAACGTGGCGGCGGCCGTCAACCCGGAACTGACATACGTCAAGGTCGCGCAGGGTAACGACGTGTACTACCTGTCCAAAGGGACGCTGAAGACGGCGCTGCAGGGTCCGTTCCGCGTCCTGGAGGAGTTGCCCGGCGCGGCGCTGGTCGGCTGGCAGTACACGGGTCCGTTCGATACCCTGCCGGTGGCGCAGGGACTGGAGCACCGCGTCCTGGCCTGGTCCGACGTCGGCGAGGCGGAGGGCACGGGCATCGTCCACATCGCGCCGAGTTGCGGGAAGGAGGACTTTCACCTCTGGGATCAGTACGTCAAGCAATCGGGCCTCAATAAGTCGGCGCCGCAACCGGGTGTTCAGATCGCTCCTTACGAGGTTGCGTTTGCCCAGAATCAAAAGCTTATAGCAAAGGTTGAGGTCCCTATCCCTTCCCCCATCGACGATTCGGGCGTCTACATAGCGGGCTTCGGGCCGTTCACCGGTATGGCGGTGGGCGAGGTGGTCGAGCCGATCTTCCGGTCGCTCGAGGAGCGGGGCTTGATGTACCGCATCCAGCCGGTGACGCACCGCTACCCGGTCTGCTGGCGTTGCGGCAGCGAGCTGGTCTTCCGGCTGGTCAACGAGTGGTTCATCGCCCTGGACGAGGTGCGGCCGCAGATCATGGCCGTGACGGAGCAGATCCGCTGGATCCCGAGTTTCGGCATGGAGCGGGAACTGGACTGGCTGCGCAACATGGACGATTGGATGATCTCCAAGAAGCGCTACTGGGGGCTGGCCTTGCCGTTCTTCCCCTGTGCCAAATGCGGCCACCTGGAGGTCATTGGCAGCCGGGAGGAGTTGGCGCAGAAATCGGTCGGTCCGCTGCCGCCGATGCCGTCGCCGCACCGGCCCTGGATCGACGCCGTGCGCATCGCATGCCCGCAGTGCGGGGAGGCGGTCGGCCGCATCCCGGACGTCGGCAACGTCTGGCTGGACGCCGGCATCGTGCCGTTCTCCACGCTGGACTACCGTACCAACCGTCGCTACTGGGAGGAATGGTTTCCCGCCGAGTTCATCACGGAGTCCTTTCCGGGGCAGTTCCGCAACTGGTTCTACTCGCTGCTCACCATGGCGACGGTCCTGGAGAACCGTCCGCCCTTCGAGACCGTACTCGGCTTCGGTCTGGTGCGCGACGAGCACGGGCACGAGATGCACAAGAGCTCCGGCAACTCCATCGACTTCGATGACGCCGCCGAGCGCGTGGGCGCCGACGCCATCCGCTGGCTCTACATGGGCGCCAACCCCGCCAACAACATCAACCTGGGCTGGGAATTGTTCACCGACGTCACCCGCAAACTGCTCACCCTCTGGAACTCCTACAGCTTCTTCGTCACCTACGCCAACCTGGACGGCTTTGACCCGCGCAGCACCGCCCCGCCGGTGGCGGAGCGCCCCGCTCTGGACCGCTGGTTGCTGGCCCGCTTGCAGCAGTGCATCGGCCTCGTGACGGCCCGGCTTGACGACTACGACGTCGCTCCCTGCGTGCGCGAGATCGAGCGCTTCGTGGATGACCTCTCCACCTGGTACATCCGGCGGGGGCGCCGACGCTACTGGAAGAGCGCCGCCGACGCCGACAAGGCGGCCGCCTACGCCACGCTGCACCAGGCGCTCGTCAGCCTGGCGCAGTTGCTGGCGCCCTTCATGCCCTTCCTGGCGGAGGAGCTGTACCGCAACCTCGTCAAGACCTGGGACGCGAACGCCCCGGAGAGCGTCCACCTCACCGACTGGCCGGCCGTACAGCCGGAGCTACTGGACGCCGGGTTGCTGGAGGCCATGGAACTGCACAAGTTCGGAGACGAAGACTTCTTCAACG
>JAICXR010000470.1 GCA_025980355.1 Chloroflexota bacterium
CAGCAGCAGGAGGTTGGCGCCGACCAGGAGGATCATGGCCAGGCTGAGCCGGGAGCGTTCGCCGTAGCTAAGGCGTTCGACCGGGGTGAAGGCTTGCTCGCCGGCAAAGAGGAAGAAATGCAGGTAGCTCCGGGCGGCGGTGTCGTCCAGGGCGGCCGTACTCCGCACCAGGCTTAACGGTGTCGCCGCGGCCGGAAACGTCAGTTGTTCCTGCTCCAGATAGCCGCGGCGGGTGCTCATGCCCACATGGATCGTGCCGGCGTTGGGCTGGACCTCACCGGCCAGGAGGCGCAGCAGGGAGCTCTTGCCGCCCCCGTTCGGGCCGGTGAGGACGATGCGATCCCCGGCCTGGACGAGCAGATCGATCCCGGCGAGCACCGTTTGGCCGTCGTAACTGAGGCCCAGCCCTTCCGCCCGGAGGGCCTGACGGCTGCCGGGCGGAACGTGGCTGAAGTCCAGGCGGACCTCCCACACCGGTTTCGGCTTCTCGACCCAGTCCGTCGACTGCACGGCGCGCTCCAACCGGCGCTCGCGCACCTTGACCTGTCGGGCCCCTTTCTTGGCCTTCGCGCGCAAGGCGAAGTCGACGGTGGTCAACTCCGTCCGTTGTGCCCGCGCCTGCTCCTTGCGGAGCTGCTCTTCGATCCGCTCCCGTTCCCGTTGCTGCCGCTGGTAAGTCTGATGCGCCACCTGTTCGCGGCGCGCCAGGCCCGCTTGATAGGCGCTGTAGCCGCCGGCGGAGCTGGCAACCTTGCCGCCGTCGAGCGCCAGCGTTCGCGTGACGACACGATCCAGGAAGACCCGATCGTGGGACACCAACAGCGCGGCGCCACGGTAGCGTTGCAGGTACGCCTCCAGCCAGAGGACGCCGTTGACGTCCAGGTGATTCGTCGGCTCGTCCAGGATGAGCAGGTCCGGCTGGTCCAACAGGAGCCGCGCCAGCTCCAGCCGCGTGCGCTGGCCGCCGCTCAGTTGCCGCACCGGCGTCGCCGGCTGGAGGTCGGCAAGATCGAGGCCGGTCAATGCCGTATGCACGACGTTGGCCTGGCTGACGCCGCCGGCCTGATCCAGGCGCTCCTTTGCGGCGTCGTAGTCGACGAGGAGCCGGGGGAAATCGGCGTCCGGCGTGGCCATTGCCTCACCGAGCGCCTCTAACGAGCGGAGCGCGCCCCAGGCAATGCCGGGAGGCCCGAGCACGTCGCTCACCACGGCGTGGGGCCGTTCCAAGAACCCTTGCTGCAGGTAGCCGAACCGGCGATCCGGCGGGCTGAGCTCCACCGTCCCGCCGTCGGCACGCAACTCGCCGGTGATGATGCGCAAGAGGGTCGTCTTCCCGTCGCCGTTGCGGCCGATCAGGCCGACGCGCTCGCTAGGGACGACCTCAAAGGAGACATCGTCCAAGAGCGGGCGATCGGGTAGGACATAAGACACGTGGTTGACACGCAGCATTGGTATTCCATGGGAGAGGGTGCGCCACGGTCGAGGTCGGAGCAGGGCACTCGCCGCAAATAAAGAAGGTGGGCGGGGATGTGGCGTTGACGTAGCGGCGCACCGCAGGCAACCACGTGGCAGCACGAGCCGGCAGCAGCGACCGTGTCGCCGGCCGGACTCATCTCCGCCGTGGTTAGCTCAGCAAGGGCTCGCTCCTCCATCGTTCGACTGCGTCGGGTTGTACCATGTCGTCGACACGGAAGCAAACGAACCCCAGCCTTTCATCGCTCACTGGCTACGCTCAACGCCCCGCCGGCAATGTCACATCCGCCACCGGCTGCCCGGACAGCACCGGCAGGCCTACGAGCGTCTTGCTGTCGTACAGCCCGAACTCCAGATGATAGGTGCCGGGAACCAGATTCGCAGGAAGCATTATGGCGTGGCTGTCGGGGATGACGTCGCCGGTTTGCCAGTAGGTGGTCGGGAAGCGCCCCGCCAGCGGGGGGGAGTCATCCTGGGCGATCAGGTGGCCGGCGGCGTCGAGGACGTGGACGAAGGCGGTGTACGGCCGGGGCGGCGTGGCCGACGCCGTCCAGTGCGGCGTCACCGTGAGCACGCCACCGCTCTGTCTGACATCGTAGCCGTCGAGGGCAATACCCTGGGCGAACTTGACCGACAGGGGATGGCTCGCCGGTGCGGTATGGCTGGGGACGATGGCGGCCATAGGGAGCGAACCGGTCGGTCCGATGGCCCCTCCCTTGCTATCCGTCAGGGCAAGGGGCCGGATGGTCGTGCCGTGGAGGTCGGTGGAATACATGCCGATGGCGAGGGAGAGGACGCCGGGCGGCGCATTTGGCGGCACCGTCAGGGTGAAGGTCTGGATAATGCGATCACCGGCCAGCCAGGCGTACGTCGGGAAGGCGTTCTGGTCCTGCTTCGCCACGGCATTGCCGGAGGCGTCCAGCAGGTGGACAAAGACGCTGAAGTCCGGCGTCGCCGTTGGGGGCGGCTGCAGGACCGTCATGGTGAGCTGCACCGTCACGGCCTGCCCGGCGGCCAGCCGGCGCGGCGCTTCCACGCCATCGAAGTGCACGAGGCCGCCGGCCGTCCAGTTGAGCGGGGTGGCCGCGGACGGCAAGGCGGCCGACGCCGTGGACGGTGGCAACAGGTAATAGCGGACGATCGTGCCGTCGCCCGGCCATTGCACCTCCCGCACGAGGTACTGGTGGTACAGCGCGGCGAGGGTGCGCTGGGCCGGCTGGTCGCCCGGCGCGACGTAGAGCGTGGGCTGGCCGGGAAGGACGAGCAGCCGCCTGTCGTCGAAGTCGGCCACCTCGCCCCGGCGCTCCGCCAAAACCCACTCCAGCATGTTGAAGTCGCTGGCGTCGTCGAGGACGAGGATGCGG
>JAICXR010000358.1 GCA_025980355.1 Chloroflexota bacterium
AGGTCTCCCTGCTCGGGCAGAACGTCGATTCCTATGGGCACGACCTCCCCGAGCGGAGCGACCTGGCGGCACTGTTGGACCGGCTCAACGACGTGCAGGGGCTGGAGCGCATCCGGTTCTTGACCTCCCCTCCCCGCTACATCGACGAGCGGCTCATCGTCGCCATGCGCGATGTCCCGAAGGTCTGCGAATACATGCATCTGCCCGTCCAGCACGGCGACGACGCCATGTTGCGGCGCATGGGCCGGCCCTACAAGGTCGCCGACTACGAGCGCTTGATCGATCGCATTCGCGCGACCCTGCCGGGTTGCAGCGTCAGCACGGACGTCATCGTCGGGTTCTGCGGCGAGACGGACGAGCAATTCCAGCACACGCTCGACCTGCTGGCCCGCGTCCGCTACGACGTGGTCCACGTGGCCGCCTACTCCCCGCGTCCCGGCACGGCGGCCGGCGAGCACTTCGTGGACGACGTGCCGGCGCTGACCAAGAAGGAACGGCTCTGGGCCGTGGAGCGGCAGCAGGAGCAGATCGGCCAGGAGATCAACCAGCAGTTGCTCGGCACGATCCAGGAGGTGCTGGTGGAAGGGCCCGACAAGGACGGCAGCCTCCGTTGGAAGGGGCGTACGCGCACCAACAAGCTCGCGTTTTTCGCGGTCACCGATCCGAGCGTGCAGAGCGGCTTGGACTACACGGGCCGCACGCTACCGGTCATGGTCACCCGCGCCGGCGCTCACGCCTTGCAAGGCCGGTGCCCGGAGGGCGCCCACCCGGCCACCGCCGAAAGGAGCAGTGATGCTTAATCAGCCCTCTGCGGTCGACGATCGGATCCCCAACAAGCGTCAGCTGTCCGAACAGGCCATCGCCCTGGCCCTGCAAGGTCGCTGGGAGGAGGCCGTCCAGACCAATCGGCGGCTCCTCACGTTCTATCCGCGCGAGGCCGACGCGTTCAATCGCCTGGGCAAGGCACTGACGGAGCTGGGCCAGTACGACGAGGCGCGGGAAGCGTATCGCCAGGCCGTGCAGGCCGATCCCGGCAACGCCATCGCCCGGCGCAACCTCGATCGCCTGCAGGTCCTGGTCGAGCGCCAGACGCCCGGCGAGCGCACCGGCAACAAGGGGGAGAAACTGGATCCCCGGCTCTTCGTCGAGGAGCCCGGCAAGACGGCGGTCACAGCCCTCCAGCACCTGGCGGCGCCCGAACTGCTGGCGCGCATGAACGCCGGCGACCTGGTCCGCTTGCGCGCCGCCGGGCGCACCCTCCAGGTCGAGAACGCGGCGGGCGAAAAGATCGGTGAAGTGGAACCGAAGCTGGCGCAGCGGATCATCCATTTCATCCAGGTCGGCAACCAGTATGTCGCCGCGATCAAGTCGCTGGACGGACGCGAGGTGCGGGTCTTCATCCGCGAGACGGTGCAGCACCCAAGCCTGGCCGGGCGGGCGACCTTCCCCACCCGGGCCGAGTCGAACCACCGCGGCTACACCCGCGACTCCCTCTTCCGCTACGACGTTGACGAGGACGAGGACGAGGACGAGAGCGAGAACGAATACGTGGAGCGCGAACGCCACGAGGATGACGCCGACGAGGAGGAGCCCACCACCATCGTGCACGACCTCGACCGTGGCTTCGAGATCGACCGCGAAGAGGAGTGAGGCCGAGCGCACCGTCCTGGTACACTGTCCTTTAGCACTCCCGGTGGCGGAGTGCTAAGCGAGCAGCAGTAGGCGGTGTAGCCAGGCGCCGGAGCAGAGGGTTTTCGTGGCCGGGGAGTTATCGAAGCGCCAGTACGCGGTGCTCCGTGCGCTGGTCGAGCGGTACGTCGCCTCGGCGACGCCGATCGCCTCGGATGTGCTGGTGCGCCACGACTTTCCTTCCTTCAGCAGCGCCACCATTCGCAACGACCTGTCGGCGCTGGAAAGCGCCGGGCTGATCTACCAGCCCCACACGTCCGCCGGGCGCATCCCTTCGGAACGCGGCTATCGGTTCTTCGTCGAGCATTTGCTGCCCGAACGCGGCCTATCCGTCAGCGAGCGGCATACGATCTTGCACCAGTTTGCCCAGGTTGCGGACCAGGTCGACGAGTGGCTGCGACTGGCGAGCACCGTCCTGGCGGCGGCTAGCGGCGTCGCCGCCATTGTCAGCGGCGCCTCCGGAGAAGCGGCCCACCTCCGCCACTTCGAGCTGATCGGCCTGGACAGTCGCCGGGTGTTGATCGTCGCCATCACGAGTGACGCCTCCGTCCACCAGCAACTGGTGGAGCTGGAGCACCCACTCGGTCAGACCGAGCTGCGGTCGGAGGCGGCACGCCTGTCGGCGGCCTGGAGCGACCGCACCGCCATCGAGATCCGCGGCCGCTCCGGCGAAGACGAGCGGCCGCCTTCGTCGCTGGAGCTCGTCCTGCGAGAGACCCTCGCGGCGATGCTGGAGCGGCACGACCGGCGGCAGTGGGAGATCCGCTATCACGACGGCCTGGCAAATGTGCTCAGTCAGCCGGAGTACTACCGGGGCGGTGACCAGGAGCTCCATCGTCAACGACTGCAGGGCCTGCTGGCGATGGTCGAGCACGGCGACGTCGTGCGGGACCTGCTGCCCGAAGTCGCCCACCACGGGACGCTCCGCGTCCTCATCGGCGAGGACCAGCCGGAAGAGCTCCGGGAAATCGCCCTCGTGCTCTGCCCGTACGGGGACGATCGCGGCGGCGTCGGGGTCCTCGGCGTGATCGGGCCGATCCGCCTCGATTACTGTCGCGCGATCACCGGTGCTCGCTACGTGGCGTCGATTCTCAGCACCCTGATGCAGGAGTGGCGGGGCACACCGCCCTCCGCGAACGTGCCGGACACCTACGAAGGAGAGAACGCCTCATGACGGACGAATCCGCCCCGGTCGAAACGCGCCAGGAAGGCTCCGACGAGCAGGCCTTGCGCGCGCGTATCGCCGACCTGGAGGCCGAGCTGGAGAAAGAGCGCAACCAGGCGACCGACTACATGAAACGCATGCAATATGCGCAGGCCGAGCTGGTGAATATCCGCCGCCGCAATCAGCAAGAGCGCGACGAGCTGACGAAGTACGGCGTTGCGCCGCTTGCGGCGTCACTGCTGGAGGTGCTGGACAACTTCGAGCGTGCCGAACAGGCGATCCCGGCTGCCTTGCAGTCGTTCACCTGGATCAGCGGCGTCGTGCTCATTCACCGCCAACTGGAGTACCTGTTGCAACAACACGGCCTGGAGCGCATCGAAACGGCCGGCCAGACCTTCGACGCCACCCAGCACGAGGCGATGACCCAGGAACACCACGACAGCATCGTGGCCGGCGGGATCATCGCCGAGGTGCAGCGTGGCTACAAGCTGCACGGTCGTCTGATCCGGCCGGCCCTGGTGCGGGTCTCTCAGGGTCCGGGCGCCACCGAGAGCGCGCCGACGACAGCGACTAATGAGCAAACTGCCGGCGATAGTGGCGCGAAGGATGACGCCACGGGAACGGGGGCCTGACATGGCGCGGATCGTGGGCATCGACCTCGGCACGACGAACTCGTGCGTCGCGACTCTGGAGGCCGGCGAGCCGGTGGTCATCGCCAACGCCGAAGGCGGGCGCACGACCCCGTCGGTGGTGGCCTTCACGAAGACCGGGGAGCGCCTGGTCGGGCAGGTGGCGAAGCGTCAGGCCGTCACCAACCCCCAGAACACCATCTTCTCCATCAAGCGCTTCATGGGGCGGCGGTACGACGACCTGGAAGTGCGCCGGAGCAAAGCGCTCGTACCATTCCCGGTGACCGGATCGGAGAGCGGCGACGTGCGCGTGACCGCCGGCGGGAACGAGTATTCGCCGGAGCAGATCTCGGCGATGATCCTGCAGAAGCTGAAGGTAGACGCCGAATCGTATCTCGGGGACAGCGTCACGCAAGCCGTGATCACGGTGCCGGCGTACTTCAACGACGCGCAGCGGCAGGCGACGAAGGACGCGGGGCGGATCGCGGGGCTGGAGGTGCTGCGGATCATCAACGAGCCGACGGCGGCCAGCCTGGCCTACGGGCTGGACAAGAAGCAGGACGAGACGAT
>JAICXR010000116.1 GCA_025980355.1 Chloroflexota bacterium
AGCAGGTACCGGGGCGGCTCGCCCACCTGGTGTATCTCGACGCTTTCGTGCCGCGGGATGGCGAATCACTCCTGGACGTGCTGCAGCCCCTGGCCCGCCAGATGACGGAAGACGCCTCGCGGCGCAGCCCGGACGGCTGGCGGGTGCGCTGGCCCGGCAGCACGAACAGCGGCCCCTGGCCGGCGCTCACGCCGCGCTACTCGCCGCAACCCTGGCGGACGTTGGTGCAACCTTTGGCCCTCACCAACCCAGTAGCGGCACAGTTACCACGCACCTACGTCCGCTGCACGGCGGATAAGGCGCCGGGAAGCTTCGATGCGCTGTCGCTGGACAGGTCCTGGCAGCGCGCCAGGGCCGGCGGCTGGCGGCTGCGCGAGATCGACGCGCCGCACAACGGCGTGCGAGAAGCGCCGGGGGCGGAGGCGTTGCTGGAGCTGTTCCCCCCGGGTCGCTAGCCCTTCGCGGCCCCGGCCGCCTGCGTCGGTAGCAGTCCCCACTCCCGTTCGATCACCGGCAGTACCTCCTGGGCGACAATCGTGGACCCGGCGATGTTCAAATGGACGCCGTCTTGCTCCCGAACCAGCACGGTCTGGCCGTTGGCGTTCTTGACGAAGTCGGCGTACTGCCCGTGGTCGGTGACGGGGCCGAGGATGTCGAGGTATTCGGCGCCCGGGACCTGGGCCGCCGCTCGCGCCAGGGCGATGTTGATCTGGGCGTCGTCCAGCGCCCATTGCGGGTTACGCGACGGCGGCATGGAGAGCCAGTAGACGCGCGCCCGCCCGCCTTGGGCCCAGATCTGCAGGCAGACGGCGGCCCGGCGTTGGTACTCCTGGGTCCAGGCGCTGCTGCCGGCCTGGAAGAACTGTCCGCCCGGCAGGGTCATATTCTCGAAGTCGTTGCCGCCCAGCATGACGACGACGACATCGGGATGGTCCTTGGCGACCTGTTGCCGGGCCAGGACCGACCAATCGACGTAGGCGGGCGTCGTCAAGCCGGTGCCGTTGTGCGTGTCCACGCTGCCCTGCACCGGGGCGGCCGCGGCGGCCTCGTTCACCAGTTCCGGCCCCAGGTAGCCGGTGAGGGAGTCGCCGGTGACCAGGAGCCGCAAGGGATCGGCCGCCGTCACCAGACGCGGCGGGGCGCTCGCCGCCGCTGGCTTCGGTTGCGCCGTTGGTGTGGCCGTGCCTTTCGTCGGCGACGATCGGGGACTCGGGCTCATCGTCGGGGACGCCGCCTGCACCGCCCGGCTGGACGACGACGCCATGGATGACGCATCGGCCTGACCCTCCGGGGACGGCGCTGGGACGCTCGTGGCCGTCGGCTCGGCCGCGGTCGGGACCGCCGTTGGGCAGTCACAGAGCCGGCTGGGGATGACGACCGTCGGGGCGGCCACGGCATTGGCCGCTATCGCGGCCGCAGGCGTGATGCTCGGCGTCGGCATCGCGCTCGGCTCGGGCGGCGCCGCGACGGCCAGGAGCGGCGCCGCCGTCTGGGTCTTCTGGCCGAGCAGCGCGTCCAGGCGATCGCGGGGCCAGGTGAGGTGGGTGGCCCGCGCCGCCTGCAACGCCGCGTGCCCGATCAGCAGCGTGGCGGCGCGCAGCGGTCCCTCCCTCATGCCGGCGCCCGCGTGGACGACCGCCTGGGCGTTCAGCAGGAGCGCCAATAGCAGGCCGACGGCGCCAGCCAGCAGGACATGCCCGAGCGAGGTCGTGGGTGAGCGGTCCGGCCCGCTGAGTACCGCCATCCTGGTGCCTCGTGTTCCTCGCCTTCGTTAGAAGCGATAGTAGATGAAGGGCGCAACGCCCTGCCCGCCGATGACCGCGCTGATGACGACCAGCACGCCCGCCAGCGCGACCCCCTGAGCGATCGGGCCGAGGTTGGCGAACATCCGGCGTGCCTGCAGTCCCGGCGTCGCCGGCAGCAGTTGGGTGGCCAACCCGGCCACCACCCCCAGCACCACGACTGCGGTGAGCGTCGTCCTGCCCCCGCCAGCGACGACCTGATGGGCGAGCTCGCCGACGGTGCCCAAACTGTTGGCGCGGAAGATGACCCAGGCCAGGCAGACGAGCTGGAAGGTGAGGAGCCGGCGCAGCCAGGGATGGCGGACTGGCCGCATGCCACGATCCCGGTCGAGATAGCGTTCGCCCGCCAGACCGACGCCGTGCAGGCCGCCCCAGAGCACATAGTGCCAGGCGGCGCCGTGCCAGAGGCCGCCCAGGAGCATCGTCAGCATCAGGTTCAGATAGGTGCGGAGCCGTCCCTTGCGGTTGCCGCCCAGGCCGATGTAGAGGTAGTCGCGCAGCCAGCGCGACAGCGTCATGTGCCAGCGGCGCCAGAAGTCCTGCAGCGTCACCGCCGTGTAGGGGCGGTCGAAGTTCTGGGGGAACTGGAAGCCGAGCAGCAAGGCGATGCCGATGGCCATGTCGGAATAGGCGGAGAAGTCGCAGTAGATCTGCACGGCGTAGGCATAGACGGCGACGACGACATCAAGCCGGGAGTGCAGCAATGGGGCGCCGAAGACGGGATCCACCAGTCGGGTCGCCAGCAAGTCGGCCAGGAGTACCTTCTTGAGCAGGCCGCCGCAGATCAGGCCGAATGCCCGTGCCGCTTCGATCCGACGCGGGTCGCGTGGCGAGGCGAACTGGGGGATCAGCTCGCCGGAGCGCACGATCGGCCCGGCGATCAGGTGGGGGAAGAAGGCGAGGTAGAGCGCGAAGTCATACAGGTGCGCCGGCCTGCGCTCGCGCCGTCGGACGTCGATGACGTAGGACATCGCCTGGAAGGTGAAGAAGGAAATGCCGATCGGCAAGGCGACCTGGAGTAGGGGCAGCGGCGCCGCGAGACCCAGCCGGCTGGTCAGCGTCGCCACGGAGTCGACGAAGAACCCATAGTACTTGAACCAACCGAGCAACCCGAGGTCGCCGACAACGGCCAGCGCCAGCAACCCGGAGCGGCGCCGCTCCTTTTCGGTGCGCTGGATGAGGACAGCGAGCGCCTGGTTCCAAAGCGTACAGCCCGCCAGCAGCAGCACATAATGCGGGTCCGCACTGCCATAGAAGACGTAGCTGGCGGCCAGCATCGCCGGCTTCCAGAACCGGGGGCGCGGCATCAAGAGCCAGGACAGGGGCAAGACCAGGGCGAAGAAGGCAGCAAACTGCAGCGTGGGGAAGATCATGGGGACTCCAGGGCATGGTCGACTCGTATCCGCCTTGAACAGTACGACGCAGCAGCATGGTGCTATGTCACGGCGTTTCCTTCAACTCGCCAGTGGTCCCACCTGGAGTGACGAGACGACGCCGCGGCAGAACGCCCGGGGCGCGACGGATATGAATCGGCCCTGTCCTGCCGGGGCATCCGGCAAGGGGCAGGATGACCCAACGTCAAGCGAGTGGTAGCAGCGCCAGTCCTTCTGTCAACGCGGCTCGGTACAGGGCCCTGTCGAATGTGCCAAAGGTGATGTTGCCTGAAGTGGCACGGGCGGCGGTGAGAGCCGAGGCAAGCTGAACCGCGTCGTAGCCGCGCAGGGCATGCCGCTCGGCTACCTCGGCCGCCTCGTCGACCAATCTCGCGTTGACGCCGATCAGGAGATACTGCTCGCGATGATTGCGGAAGGCAGACAACACCGACGTGACGTCCGGGATTCTGCCCGCTCGAACTGCCGCGGCGATGGCGGCCCGGACTTCCCCGACACTCATGATTGATGTCGCGACGTACGGGTCAGACTGGATGGCGCTTTGCACCAGGTCGCTGCCGGCTTCCCGTATATAGCGCTTGACGAGGGTGCTACTGTCCAGATACAGCATCGTCCCTGCCCCGCATCGTGACCAAGATATCAGCAACGTCGGGACCAGGGCCGATCGCTACCGGTTCGTGAGGTTCTAAAGGACGGCCACCCCAGGTGACATCCGCTGAGGCCAACAAATATTGAACCTCGTCAGGTACCCCAGGCCGCAACGGTTCGATCCGGGCGATCGGCGCTCCGGCCTTTCACCACGATTGTCTCGCCGTCCTGGACGGCGGCGAGCACCCTGGATAGGTGCTCGCGCAGTTCGCGCACTCCAATGGCTTGCATGCCGGCGCCCTCCTCCTTCTGTGTACACGAAGGGTACGACAACGCCGCCCGGCGCTCAGCGCCGGGCCGGCCCGTCGTCCTCGAACGCCAGGCGGTGCAGCTCGCGTAGGCGCTGGCTGGCGACGCGGGTGTAGACGCGGGTGGTGTCGGCGGACTCGTGGCCGAGCATGTCCTGCGTGGCGGCGAGGTCGCCGGTGGTTTCGACGAGATGGGTGGCGAACCAGGCGCGGAAGCGATGCGGCGTGACGCCGGCGTCCTCCTGTCGGGCGGCACTGGCCAGTTCCTTCACGATCTGCCGGATCGACTTGGTGGAGAGGGGCAACAGGTGGCTGCCGGCCCCCCGGTCGTGGCGGGCGAACACGGGCTGCAAGGCGATGGAGCGACCGGCGCCCGTTTCCGAGCGGGCGGCAAAATAGGTGTCCAGGCTGCGCCAGGCGGCCGGCGTGAAGTAGACGATGCGCACCTTGCTGCCCTTGCCGGTGACGCGGGCCGATTGCTGACTGCGCACCAGGTCGCTGCGCCGAAGGCCGACTAGCTCCGACACGCGCATGCCGGAGCCGCGCAAGCACTCGATGATGGCGATGTCGCGCAGGCGGATGCACTCCAGGTGCGCTTCGTCCCGCGGGGGGCGCTTGCGGGCGGCGGCCAGGATCGCCTCCACCACGGCGTCCTCCGGCACGCGCGGCAGTCCCCGGACCCGCTTGCCGCGCATGGCCTTCAGCCGTTCGGCGATGCGCGGCAGGGGCAGATCGGAACGATAGCCTTCGCGGAGCAAGTAGGCGTAGAAGCGCATCACGGCGGTCGTGTACGTCAAGAGCGTCGCCTTCGGCAGCCCCGGTCGCTCCCGCACCAGCCGCCGGGCAAACTCGATGGGCTGCTCCTCATCCAGATCGGCGAGGGGGACGGGGGACGCCTTCAATCCTGCCTGGAAGTGGCGCAAGGCGGTACGGTAGGTCGTGACGGTGGCGGGTGACTTGCCGATGGAGAGGTCGGCCAGGAAGCGGTCCATGGCACCGGCCACGTCCAGATCGCCCGGTCCCCTCATCTCCTCATCACCTCATCGTCCAACGTCGTCCCCCACGCCCCGCCGCCCGGCGTCTCGACGATCAGCACGTCGCCGGGCTGGACGGCGAAGGTGGCCTTGCCGCCGAGATCCACCTCGTCGCCGTTCGCGCGCCGCAGGCGGTTGCGGCCGGGGCTGCCGGGGGCGCCGCCCGCGAGGCCATACGGAGCGTGCCGGCGGCGTTCGCTGACGACCGTCGCCGTGGCCGGGGCCAGGAACTGTATTTCACGGCGGATGCCGTCACCGCCGTCCTGATGGCCTCGGCCACCGGACTGGCGGCGCAACCCGTAGGCCAGCACACGTAACGGGTAGGCGATTTCCAGCGCTTCGATCGGCGTGTTCAGCGTGTTCGTCATGTGCACCTGCCGGCCGGAGAGGCCGGGCAAGTCGGGCAGGGCGCCGCTGCCGCCGGCCAACGTCTCATAGTAGGTAAAGGGCTGGCCGGTACGTGCATCGTGGCCGCCGACCAGGACGTTGTTCATGGTTCCCTGGCCGGCGGCCGGCACGCGGTCCGGGGCGGCCTGGGCGAGCGCGCCGAAGACGACATCGACGATCCGTTGCGAGGTTTCCACGTTGCCGGCGGCGACGGCGCGGGGGCGCCTGGCGTTGACGATACTCCCTTCCGGCAGGATGAACCGCAACGGAGCGAAACCCCCATCGTTGGTCGGGACATCTGGCCCCATGAGGCAACGCAGGCTGTAGAGGCAGGCCGAGCGGGTGATGGCGGCCACGGCGTTCAGCGAGCCGGCACACTCCGGCGCACTGCCGGTGAAGTCCAGGGTCATCTCGTCGCCGGCGATCGTCAGCGCGACCCGAATCGCCAGGTCCTGATTGCCCTGGCCATCGTCGTCGAGATAGTCGGTGCAGCGGTACACGCCGTCGGGCAGGTCGCGGATCGTCGCCCGGGTCAGTCGTTCGGCGGCAGCCAGCAGGGCGGTGGCATGGGCGGCGATCGCGGCATGGCCGTAGCGAGGGGCCAGTTCACGTAGCCGGTGACCACCGACGGTGGCGGCGGCAAGCTGGGCGTTGAGGTCGCCGTCGCGCTCCTCCGGCGTGCGGGTGTTGGCCAGGAGCAGTTGGTACACGACGTCGTTCCGGCGGCCGGCGTCGACGAGCTTGATCGGCGGGATGATCAGACCTTCGGCGTACAACTCGGTCGACAGCGGCAGGGACCCGGGCGACATCCCGCCGACATCGGCGTGGTGGGCGCGGCTGGCGACGTAGCCCAGCAACGGCCCGCCCTGCTCATCCCCGAAGACCGGGGTCACGAGCGTGATGTCCGGGAGGTGGGTGCCCCCGGCGTAGGGGTCGTTGAGCAGCACGGCATCCCCGGGCGCCAGGGGAGCGAGGGTCAGGGCGGCCTGTATGGAGGCCGGCATACTGCCGAGATGCACCGGGATGTGCGCCGCCTGGGCGATCATGCGTCCCGTCGCGTCGAAGACGGCACAAGAGTAGTCGCGGCGCTCCTTAATGTTGGGGGAGTAGGCGGTACGCCCCAGCACCGCCCCCATGTCCTCGGCCACGGCACTGAACAGGTGGCGGAAGACCTCCGTGCTCACGGCATCGACGGCCGGAGGAGAGCTACCCACGCTACCCACCCATCCGCTTGTCTACTGCCGGTTCGATGGTACCGGCCCTGGCCCTGGCGGCATTGGCGGTGGCCCATGCGGGGCGGCGCACCGCTGGTACACTCCTGGTAGTGAGGAGACGGATGGCATGACGCGGCACGCCCCATGCGCCGGCTTCGTTCGTCTCTCGCTTGCTGCCCCTCGCACGTTGAGCCCGATGGCCATGCCCTGCCCCTGGCGGCTATCCCGCGCGGGGTAACGACCAGGGGCACATCCCGGCAGTTTCCGACCGTCACGTCGCCCGGCGTTGCCGTGCCGTACCCTCGACGCAGCATGAAGGAGCCTCACCCGATGCTAGCCAAACGCTACTATGTCACTACCGCCATCCCCTATGTCAATGGCCGGCCGCACCTTGGCTTCGCCCTGGAAGCGGTCCAGGCCGATGTGCTGGCGCGCTACCACCGCCAGCGGGGCGACGATACCCGCTTCCTGACCGGCACCGACGACAACAGCCTCAAGAACGTGCTCGCGGCGGAGGCGCAGGGGTTGCCGGTGCGCCAGCTGGTCGACGGCAATGCCGCCTACTTCCAGGCGCTGCGCGCGCCGCTGGACCTCAGCTTCGACGACTTCATCCGCACGAGCACCGACCCCCGCCATATGGCGGGGGCGCAACGGCTATGGCGCGCCTGCCTGGTGGCCGGCGATATCTACAAGCGGCACTACGGCGGACTCTACTGCGTCGGCTGCGAGCAGTTCTACAACGCCGACGAGCTGACCGACGGCCGATGTCCCGAGCACGGCACGGTGCCGGACTGGGTGGAGGAGGAGAACTACTTCTTCCGGCTCCAACGCTACGCCGCACCGTTGCGCGAGCGCGTAGCAGCCGGCCACCTGCGGGTCATCCCGGAGACGCGGCGCAACGAAGTGCTGCGCTTCATCGAGGGCGGGTTGACCGACTTCAGCATCTCCCGCTCGCAACGGCGGGCGCGCGGCTGGGGCATCCCCGTGCCGGATGATCCCGACCAGATCATGTACGTCTGGTGGGACGCCTTGATTAACTACATCACGGCGCTGGACTACGCCGAGTACGGGGAACGCTACCGGCGCTACTGGCTAGAAAACCCCCAGCGCGTCCACGTCATCGGCAAAGGCATCCTGCGCTTTCACGCCGTCTACTGGCCGGCGATGCTGCTATCGGCCGGCGAACCATTGCCAACGACGATCTACGTCCACGAATACCTGACGGTGGGGGGACAACGGATCAGCAAGTCGAGCGGTCTGGTGGTCGATCCGGTCGCCCTCGTGGAGCGCTTCGGCACCGACGCCCTGCGCTACTGGCTGCTGCGGGAGCCGTCGCGCACCGAGGACGCCGACTTTACGGTGGAACGGCTGCTGGCCCGCTACCACGCCGACCTCGCCAACGGCCTGGGCAACCTCCTCCAACGCACCCTCAGCATGCTCGTGCGCTACCGAGCGGGCGTCGTGCCCGCCCCGAGCGAGCCGCTGCCCGGCGCCGCCGACCTGGCGTCCATCGTGGCGACCATCCCCGATGCCGTGGCGGCGGCGCTGGACGCCTTCGACTTCCGGTCGGCGCTCGGCGCGGTCTGGGAGTTGGTCACCCGCGCCAACCGCCTGGTGGAAGAAGCGGCACCCTGGACGCTGGCCAGGCGCGCCGGGGCCGGGGATCTCGCCGCCGCCCGGCAGTTAGACAGCGCGCTGTACGCCCTGGCCGAGAGTCTGCGCCTGCTCGCCCACCACCTCACGCCATTTCTCCCGAGCACGGCGGCGACCGTGGTGGAGCAGCTTGGACTCGCCGAAGCCGGCCCACCAACGTGGGGCGGCCTGG
>JAICXR010000121.1 GCA_025980355.1 Chloroflexota bacterium
CCCGGCCCCGCCTGGCAGCGCTTCGCCACGCTGCGGGCGCTGCTCGCCGCCATGTACGCCCATCCCGGCAAGAAGCTGCTCTTCATGGGCGGCGAAACGGCGCAGGAACGGGAGTGGTCGGAAGCGACGCCGCTGGACTGGAGCCTGTTAGACAGCCCCGCCGGCGGCCGCCATCGCCAGGTGCAGCGACTGGTGACCGAACTGAACCGGCTGTACCGCGCCGAGCCGGCGCTGCACGCCCTGGATACTTCGCCGGAGGGCTTCGCCTGGATCGACGGCAGCGACGCCGAGCACTCCATCGTCGCCGTCCTGCGCCGGTCCGACCGGCCCGACGACGTGATTGCCGTCGTCTGCAACTGGCAGCCCCTGCCGCAGGCCGATTACCCGATCGGCGTGCCGGTGCCCGGCCGCTGGGTGGAATTGCTCAACACCGACGCCGCCGCCTACGGCGGCTTCGGCGTCGGCAACGCCGAGGGCGTCGAAGCACGGTCGCCCGGGATCGACGGCTATCCGTATACGCTGACGGTCACCATCCCGCCGTTAGGCGTGCTCTGGCTCCAGCCGGCTTCGACGGCGACGCCGGGTTCCCTTGAAACAGCCGACCAGGTTCGCTAGAGCGTCGCGATCGTCACGCCATCGCCCCCTTCGCCCGCTTCGCCGAGGCGGAAGGATCTGACCAGCGGGTGGCCGGTGAGTTGGGCCAGCACCACCTGGCGTAACGCGCCCGTGCCCTTGCCGTGGATGATGCGGGCGTAGGGGAGGCCGGCGCGCGAGGCGTCGTTCAGGAAGCGGTCGAGTTCCGCGTCGACATCGGCGACGCGCTTGCCGCGGAGGTCCAGCTCCGTGCCGGTCATCGGCACGGCCGGGAGCGTCACCACGCGCTCCTCACGGGCCTGCTCGCGGCGTGACCGTGTGTCGGCGGTGTCGCCCAGCGCCGGACGGCGCCCGACGCTGAGCTCCGACGCTTTCGCCCGCACTTTGAAGCTGCCCAACTGGACTTCGGCGCTGTTGTGGTCGCGGTCCAGGGAAAGCAGCTTGCCGGACTGGCCGAGCGTTTCGATGTGGACCCAACTACCGAGCGGCAGGTCCGCCGGCGGCGCTTCCCGGCGCCGGGGCTGCTTATGCCGGCGCTCCAACAACTGGCGCAACACGGCCGAGCTTTGCTCCTGCACCTCCTGAACGTCCCGGCGGGAGTTGACATCGCCGGCGCGCAGTTGCAGCTCGGCCAACTGGCGACGGAAGTCGGCAAGCTCCTGCTCGGCGGCGGCCTCCGCCTGTTGCAGCAGGCGCTCGCGTTCGCGCTCGAGCGAGGCGCGCTCGCGTTGCGTCGCCTGCAACGCCGCCGCCGCCTGCCGCTCCAGGCGCTGCGCCTCGGCCCGCGCCCGCTCCGCTTCCTGCTTCTCGTCGGCGATCTGCTTCAGCAGCGTTTCGATCTGCAACTGCTCCGGCGCCAGCGTGGCGGTGGCGGCATCCACGATCCGCTTGCTGAGACCCAGGCGGGTGGCGATGGCCAGCGCGTTACTGCGCCCGGGCAGGCCCACCGTGAGGCGGTAGGTCGGGGAGAGGGTCTCCAGGTCGAATTCGACCGAGGCGTTCTGCACCCCCGGTGTGCTGTGCGCGTAGGCCTTCAACTCGGCGTAGTGGGTGGTGGCGACGGTCGTCGCCTGGCGGGCGCGCAACTCGTCGAGGATGGCCCGGGCCAGGGCCGCCCCTTCGACCGGGTCGGTGCCGGCGCCCAGTTCATCGAGGAGCACCAGGTCGCCGGCATGGACGGCGGTGATGATGCGCACGATGTTGGTCATGTGCGACGAAAAGGTCGACAAGCTTTGCTCGATGCTCTGCTCGTCGCCGATGTCGGCCCAGACCTCGGGCGCCATGCCGACCTCCGAGCCTGGGTCGGCCGGGATGTGCAGGCCGGACAGCGCCATCAGGGTCAACAGCCCAACCGTCTTCAGCGCCACCGTCTTGCCGCCGGTATTGGGGCCGGTGATGACCAGTTGCGTGAAGCTCGTACCGAGCTCGACGCTGATCGGCACGACCTTGCCCGTGAGCAGGGGATGGCGCGCCTTGAGCAGGACGATGCGACCGGCGGCGGCGGGCAGCGGCCGGCTGGCATCCTGCGCGCCGGCCAGGCGGGCCTTCGCCAGGCAGAGGTCGACCGCGGCCAGGGCGTTGACGGTCTCGATGATCGCCTCACCCGACGCGCCGACGATGCCGGAGATTGCACGGAGGATCCGCTCGATCTCCTCCTGCTCCTGCAGTTGCAGCGTCCGCAAGACGTTGTTCAGTTCGACAATCGCCAGCGGCTCCACGAAGACGGTCGCCCCGCTGGCCGACTGGTCGTGGACGATGCCGGGGATCTGATTGCGCGCCTCGGCCTTGACGGGGAGGACGTAGCGGTCGTTGCGCGACGTGATGATGGCGTCCTGCAAACTGCTGCGATGGCTGGAGAGGTAGCTGTTCAGCTTCTCCGTGAGCCGGCTATGGGCGACGCGCAACTCCCGGCGGAGGCGGCCGAGGGCCGGACTCGCGCTGTCGCGCACCTCGCCCTGGTCGCTGATAGCCCCGCCAATCGCCGCAGTGACATCGCGACAGGGGTGGATCTGCGTCCCGTGCTCGCGCAACACCCGATAGGTGTTGCTCTCCAGCTTTGCCAGCGTGGCGCCGACGAACTGGCCACTCTCCAGGGTGCCGGCCACCTCCAGCAGCTGGGCCGGATCGAGGACGCCGCCCAGCGCCGCCTTGCGGGCCAGCAGCCGGACATCGCGCGTGCCGCGCACCGAGAATTCCGGGCGTTCCTGCAACAGCCGGACCGCCTCCGCCGTCTCCTCCTGCCGGCGCTCCACCCAGAAGCGGTCGGCGCTCGGCTCCAGCGCCAGGGCCAGGTCGCGGCTCGCAGAAAAGGCCGTGACGTCGGCAAGGCGCGCCAACACTTTCGGGAATTCGAGCGTGCCCAGCACCTTGGCGTTCATCAATGTCACCCTTTTGGCACGGCAACGGAGCGTGCGCAGCGCGAGCCGCCTCGCGCGAAATCATCGTCGGTGCATGAAGCATACCGGATGCCGGCAAACGGCCCTCACCAGGTATCGACGCTCAGGCTCCGGTTCTGCAGCGGGAAGTCGACACGAGCGTTGCCCAGCCGTTGCGACTCGTGGATGGCGAGGGCCATCTCCAGGGTGCGCGCCGCCTGTTCGGCATTACAGCGAGTAGTTTCGCCCGTGTCCATAGCGTGGACAAGGTCCTCCAGGCCGGCGTACATCAGGCTTTGGCTCTGCTCGGCCGGCGCTATCGTTTCCACCGCGACGCCGTTCGCCGCGCCCTTGGTTCGCCACAAAAGGATGTCCCGCGCCTCGTTGAGCACCCAGATCCGCCCGGCCGTGCCGGACAGCAGGAAGGAGGCCGGCCCGCCGGAGGCGCCGTCGAAGGTGTAGCGCACGCCGTCGCGGCACTCGAAGTAGCCGCTGCCGGACGGGTCCTGCCGGGACCAGCTGTCCGCCTTGATGTGGGAGGTGTCTTCCAGGCGCCCGACGCACCAGGCCGGCTCCGGATCGCCGCTCAGGTAGTTCATTATGTCGAAATAGTGGGTGCCGGCGTGCAGCAGGGAGGCGACGGCCGTGGCGTGGATCGAGCGCAGCTGGCCGATGACGCCGGACCCCACCAGTTCCCGGACGGTGGCGTAGCGGGGGTTGTAGCGGCGGATGTAGGGGACGACCACGGCAACATGACGGTCGCGACAGAGGTCGACGATCCGGCTGATCTGCTCGACGGAGGTGGCCATCGGCTTCTCGCAGTACATCCCCTTCACGCCGCTGGCCGCGACGTGCGCGGCGATGTCGCCCTGGACACTCGCCCAGGAGGTGACGATGCTGACCACGTTGAGCGATTCGCGCGCCAGCATCTCGCGGTAGTCGGCGTAGACGGCGCCGACGCCCCAGCGCCGGGCGAAGGTCTCCCGCTTCTCGGCGTCGAGGTCGCAGCCGGCCACGAGTTCGGTGCGCGGGCAGGCGGTGTACATGCCGGCGTGGCTGGAGGGCACCTCCAGCGGCGTCGTCTCCCGCAGTTTGTCGTCCCACCAGCTCCCCATACGGGCCAGGCCGATGATGCCCGCGCGGTACGTCGTCTGTGCCACAGGTGTTTTCTACCTTTCTTACCAACAGGGCGGCGACTGCGGGCCCAGAGGGCACCCTCCGCCAAGATAACGCCGACTGCGGTCGGGACGCGATGCGACCGCAGTCGCCGCCCGGTCACCTTTCGCCCTTGACAAAGGGCGGCAGACTGCCTACAGTAGCACGTAGAGCTGTGGACAGTCCACAAGTCGCGGGGCAGGAAGGCCGACGGGGAGACAATGGCGGTTCCTGTTCCCAACCTTACCGAGAACCGGGCGCTGCACCTCGATGTCGAGGCCTATGTGCTGGAACTGATCCGCAGCGGCGAGGTGCAGCCGGGTGACCGGATCAGCGAGGCGGAGATTGCCCGGCGGCTCGGCATCAGCCGGACGCCGGTGCGCGAAGCCATGGCGCGCCTGCTGCGCGACGGCATCCTGGCCCATGCCGTCCGGCGCGGCGTGTTCGTGCCGCAGCGATCGACGGCGCAGATCGAGGAGGTGACCAGCCTGCGGGCGGTGCTGGAAGGGTTCGCGGCACGGCGGGCCTGTACGCGGATCACGCCGACCGAGTTGGAGCAGATGCGCTCGGTCGTCGAAGCCGGCGCCGACGCGGCGTGCCGGGGCGACTGGCTGACGATGGAGGAGAAGAACGCCGAGTTCCACGACCTGATCGTGCGCAGCGCCCACCACGAGTTGTTGCTGCGCTCCTGGCGGCTGCTCAGTCCGGCCGCCTGGAAGCTCATCGCGGCGACACCGCCCGCCTCGCCGAATCCCGAGACGATCAACGACTTCCTGGAGCGCCACCACCGGGTTATCGAAGCGCTCGCGTCTGGCGACCCGCAGCGCGCCGAACGGGAAGCCGCCACCCACGTGCAACGTGTCGGCGGGCGGCTGCTCGCCGGGTCATAACGGCCGTCGCCTGCATGGTCGCGTTGTTACAACGGATATGGAAGGAGTCTGCGATGCCCCGATATTCAGGTCGACCGCCGGCCGTCACGCGGCGGCGCTTCCTGGCTGCCCTGCCGGGCGGCCTCGCTGCGGCTTCTTTGCTCGCCGCCTGCGGCGGCACTGCCCAGGGAACGGCCGGCACAGGAACCGCGGCGTCTGCCACCGCTGCGGTATCCACCGCGAGCACGGCGTCGGCAACCGCCCCGGCGACGACGGTTGCCGCGACCACGGCGGCGACCACGGCATCGGTCGCCGCGTCGACTAGCGCCAGCGCCAGCGCGCCATCAACGGCATCGACCGCCACGTCTACCGTCCAAGCGTCCGCTTCCAGCGCGGTCGGCAAGGCCGGCGGCCTCACGGTCACCTACATGTCCGACCTGCCGGACACGCACCCGGAAGGTAAGGCGCGGCTCGGCCTGCTGGCCGAATACACCAAGACGAATACCGACGGCGTGACGGTCGACGTCTCGGGGGCGAAGAACGCCACCTCCCTCGACAAGGCGTTCGCGCTCGCCGCCGCCGGCACGCCGCCGGACCTGATCTACGTCGCCTACTACGACGCGGCGGCGCTGCTCGCCAAGGGGGCGGTGATCGACCTGGACGCCCAACTGCGCCCGGAAAAGGGCTGGACGGCCCAGAAGGCCGACATCTTCCCCGACATGCTCTCCAGCAGTACCTGGACCGGGAAGCTCGCCGGCATGCCCTGCTACACGAACAACACCGCCACCGTCTATAGCCCGCAGCTCCTCTCCCAGATCGGCGTCCCGACGCCGAAGCCGGACTGGAACTGGCAGGACTTCCAGGACCTCGCCCAGAAGGGCAACAAGCCGCCGGACCGCTGGGGCTACGACTGGAACTGGGTGCTCTGGAGCGACTGGCTCGGCTCGGCCGGTGGATTCCCGATCAGCACCGACGCCCAGAAGATCACCATGACCACGCCGGAGGCGCAGGACACGCTCACCTACCTGGCCAACCTGCTCAAGATCGGCGTCACGCCGCCGAAGTCGATGGGCGAGTTGTTCAACACGACCAAGGCGACCGGCGTGGTCTTCGAGACGCAGGGGCCCTACCGCCTCCCGACCCTGCGCCAGAACAAGATCACGGATATCGCCGTCGTCCCCACGCCGATCAAGAAGAACGTCTTCGCCTCGAACGGCGGCCACAACGTCTCCGTCTTCCAGGGCATCCCGGCGGACCACAAGCAAGCGGCGGCGCGCATCACGATGTGGCTCAACGCCCCCCACGCCCAGGCCCAGATGTGCATCCAGGCGACCTCGCTGCCGGTCAGCAACGCCGCCTTCCAGTCGACCGAGCTGCAGGATTACCTCAAGACGGACCCGCAACTGAAGGGCTTCATCGACCTCGCCCCCCACGGTTGGCGCTGGCCGGCCTTGCCGTCCTACGCCAAGATCTCCGGCGCCCTCAATTCGGCGGTCAGCGACATCCTCACCGGCAAGGTCAGCGTCCAGGACGGCCTGACCCAGGGGCAGCAGGCGGCCCAGGTCTTACTCGATCAGGACCTGAAGCTGCAATAATCTGCGGGGTCGATCTGTGCGACCCTTGCCCGCTACTGAAGGAGCCTGCCCCGTGTTCGCTGACGTATTGACCGACCATCCGGCGGTCGGCCGCCCGGTTGTCGACCTCCCCACGCCGGCGCCGGTCGTCGACATCGCGCTGCTCCAGGGCAACATCGACCGGATGGCGGCCTTTTTCCGGGACCGCCCGGCCCGGCTACGGCCGCACGTCAAGACCCACCGCGCCCCGGCGATCGCCCGGATGCAGCTCGCGGCCGGGGCGACCGGCGTCACCTGCGCCAAGGTCGCGATGGCCGAAGCCATGGTCGATGGCGGCATCGACGACGTGTTCGTCGCCAACCAGGTGGTGGCCCGCCAGGCGATCGACCGGCTCTGCCGCCTGGCGCAGCGGGCGCGCGTGACGGTGGCGGTGGACGATGCCGGCAACGTCGCCGCCCTCTCCGACGCCGCCCAAGATCACGGAGTGACGCTTGACGTGGTCATTGAGGTCGATGCCGGGATGGGTCGCTGCGGCGTCCAGCCGGGCCGCCCGGCGCTGGAGCTAGCGAAGGTGGTTTGCCGGTCACGAGGGCTGCGCTTTCGCGGCCTGCATGCCTACGAGGGCCATGTCGTCCAACATGAGGACGTGACGGTGCGCAAGGCGGAGACCGACCGGATGTTCGCCCGGGCGATCGAGACCCGAGACCTGCTGGAGCGCAACGGCCTGGCCGTCGCCGTCGTCACCGGCGGCGGCACGGGCACGTACAACATCTCCGGCGTCTATCCCGGCGTGACGGAGCATCAGGCCGGTTCCTATGTCTATATGGACCCCAGCTACCGGGAGAAGGTGCCGGAATTCGACCTGGCGTTCAGTATCCTCTGCACCGTCCTCAGCCGGCCGTCCCCGGAGAAGGTCATCACCGACGGCGGCATCCAGGTCCTGGCGCGGGACCACGGCACGCCGGCGGTGGCGGGCCATCCCGAGCTCGCCTACCGCTCCCTCTCCGAAGAGCACGGCAACTTCACGGTCCGCGACGGCTGTGCCACGGATTTACGGATCGGCGATGTCGTTGCTGTCCACCCGGGCCACTGCTGCTCCGCCGCCAACCTCCACGATCGGGTGTACGCCGCCCGGCAGGGCGTCGTCGAGGCGGTCTGGCTCGTGACCGCCCGCGGCCGCTCGGAGTAGAGGGACGGACCGGCGGCCGTGCCGCCAACGAACTATCGCGCAAGGAAGAAGCACCAATGAAGCTCGTGACCTATCGCGACCAGGGCAACGTCCGCCACGGGCGGCTGCAGGGCAGCGTCGACGCCGAAGTCGTCGTCGACCTCGGGCCGGGCGACCTGCTCGGTCTCCTGGAGGCCGGGCCGGAGGCGCTAGCGGCGGCCCGCCAGGCGACCGGCCGCGAGCGGCCGCTGGCGGACGTGCGCCTGCTGGCGCCGCTGATCCGGCCGCCCAAGCTGCTGGCGCTGGCCGCCAACTACCAGGACCACATCACCGAGAGCGGCGGCGCGCGGGTCGACAAGACCGGGCTCGCCCCGAAGCTCTTTCTCAAGCCCTCCTCGGCGATCATCGGTCCGGACCAGCCCGTCGTGCTGCCGGAGGTCTCCCAAACCGTGGACTGGGAGCTGGAGCTCGCCGTCGTGATCGGCCGGCGCGCCCGCAACGTGCCGGTGGAGCAGGCGCTCGGGGCGGTGGCGGGCTACACGATCGTCAACGACGTCTCGGCGCGCACGGTCGACTACG
>JAICXR010000320.1 GCA_025980355.1 Chloroflexota bacterium
AGCTCGGCCAGGACCCCGGCCGGCACGGGGAGGGCAGGGGTTGGGCGTCGGGAGAGGCGATGGGCCAGGTTGGGGGCGTCGATCCGGGGGAGATTCGCGGATTCGGCGGCCCTTCGCAGGCGAGTTGTCGCCTATTGGTCGATCACGGAGCCGTCGGCGTGCAGCCGCGTGCGCAGGCCGCGAGGTCGGTAAGGATGCCTTTCTTGGGCGCCGTCCGCCAGCGCCACGCCGATGCCGGGTGCGTCGGAGATGACCAGGAAGCCGTCCTCCAGGCGCGGCGCTCCCGTGACGATCTCGCTCTTCGGCGGCCGATCCTCGCCGATCGGGTACTCCTGGAGCGCGAAGTTGGGGATACACGCCGCCAGTTGCAAGCAGGCCGCCGTGCTGACCGGGCTGAGCGGGTTGTGGGGGACGACGCCGACGTGGTGCGCCTCGGCCAGCGCCGCGATCTTCTTGCTGTGGGTGATCCCGCCGGCCATACAGACGTCGGGGCGCACGTACTGCACCGCCCCGCGCCGCAGCAGCATCTCGAACTCGTAGATCGTGTGCAGCCGCTCGCCGGTGGCGATGGGGATGTGGATATTCTGGGCCACCAGCGCCATGGCGTCGAAGTTGTCGGGCAGGATCGGGTCTTCGTAAAAGTAGGGATGGAACGGCTCGATGCCCCGCGCCAGCACCACCGCCTCGGCCGGGGCCATGCGGCGGTGAATCTCGATGCAGAGATCGACCTCGTTGCCCACCGCATCCCGGTACCGGCGCACCGTCTCCACGGCGTCGCTGATCTTGGCGGCGTGGGTCTTGAAGTAGGGCACGTCGTGCGGTTCGTCCAGGAACGGTGTCAGGTGTCCGATGGCGGTGAAGCCGCGGGCCTTGGCGTCGATGCAGCCCTGCACCAGTTGCTCGGTCGTGCGGCCGAAGACGTGGTAGTAGACGCGCGCCTTGTCCCGGCATTTGCCGCCGAGCAGTTGGTAGACCGGCACGCCGAAATGCTTGCCGGCGATGTCCCAGAGGGCGATGTCGATGGCGCTGATCGCCCCCATGATCGCCGCGCCCCGGAAGTGGCTCGACCGGTACATGTACTGCCAGTGGTGTTCGATGCGCAGCGGGTCCTGCCCCGCCAGATAGGCGGCAAACGTCTTCACCGCCGCCGCCGACGCCTCCAGATAGCCCCAGGTGCCCGATTCCCCCAGTCCCACCAGCCCGGCGTCGGTGTGCACCTGCACGAACAGGTAGCGGTCGATCAACAGCGGATCAACGGCGGTGATCTTCACGAATAATGTCTTTCGGCTCAGCTATCGAGCATAGCCTGAAGGCGGGATTTGGCGGCGGTGAGGCCGGCCTGCGCGGTGGTCTTGCCGGCCAGCAGGTCTTTCCAGAGGGGACCGACGATGTCAGTCGACCACTGCGCCGCCTTCGGAATGGAGCGCACCGGGTCTTGCGGGCGGGCGATGGCCAGGGAGTCGACGATGACGTTGATGCCGGCCGACTCCGGCACCTTGGCGAACGCCTTCTTTTGCCAGGCGGTGGCGTCCTTCGTGAGCGTAGGCATCCGTGAAACGAGGCCGGCGTAGCGACCGTCTTCGATCAACCACTTGATGAGGGTCCAGGCGTCGTCGGGGTGCTTGATGTTGGCGCCGATCGCCAATTGTTGGGTATCCATGTCCGGGCTGGAATAGGTCCCCTTCGGGAAGGTTGCCACGACATAGGGCTGCTTGTAGTCGTCCGGCTGGGTAAAGGTGGTGAGTTTCGAGCCGATGATATAGGAGATAGCGACTTCCTGGTTGACGAAGCGATCGGTGTTGTTCCCTTTGAAATTCACGCCCGGCGTGGCCGACGAGCTCTTGTCCTTGAGCACGATGTTGAGTTGCTGGTTCACGGCTTCGACCATCTCGGGGGAATCGCAAATTGCTTTGGTGGCGTCTTCGTTGACCCAGTAGCCGCCGAACTGCATGGTCCCCGTCAGCTCCCAGTGGCCGAGCACGTCCGTCCCGACCCGCTGGTAGCTGTTGCCCTGCTTCACCGTGAGCTTGGCGGCATATTCGCGGTAGTCGTCCCAGGTCCAGGGGTTCTTCCAGTCCTGCGAGGGCGGTTTGAGGCCGGCGGCGTTCAGCAAGTTGGAGTTATAGATGAGCGCCATCGCGTTGCCGCCGAGGCCCCAGGGGAGCGAGTAGAGTTTCCCATCGGAGGTGCCAAAGGTCTTCAACCAGCCGGCATTGAACCCGGAGATGTCGTATTTGTCGCGGGAGATAAAGGGCTGGATCGGCTGCACGGCGCCCGGTCTGGCTACCGGCTGAATGAAGGTGATTTTGCCAAGGACGTCGATCGGTGTGCCGGCAGCGGCCATGGTGAGCGCCTTTTGGATCTTATCGGAGTCACCACCGCCGACATTCAGTGGCTCGACGGCGACGCTTGGGTGGGCCTGCATGAATGGCGTCAGGAAGTCCCGATATTGCTTCTCCGTGACCGGCCCGGAGTATTCGACCTGCCAGACGAGGGACGCGCCGTTCGCGGCGGACGGCGCCGCGGCGGAGGCCGTTGGCGCGGCGCTGCTCGTCGCCGTGCCGCCGGTGGCCGGACCACTCGTGGCCGCACTGCTCGTGGCCGCACTGCTCGTAGCTGCCCGGCTGGCAGAACCGGTCTGGGTCGTAGCGGGGGCGCTGCTGGTTGCGGCGCGCGCCGTAGCGGCAGTTGCTGAGTTGGAACTGGCGCCGCCGGTGGCCTGCCCACCGCAGGCGGCCAGGGCGACCGTCCCCATCGCGCCGGCTACGGCGGTGAGCAGGCGGCGCCGGCTCACCGCCGTAGCGTGCACCTGCTCCGCCTGTGCGCTTGCCCAGAAACGATCATGTTGCCCCATCCGTCCCCACCTTCTTGCGCCGCCCCACACCCGAAACGCCACCCCACATCCGAAACGCCACCCCACCGTGCCTGGCTGGGCGGCGTCAGTGCCGATGATACAAAAGGCGGACAATGGCCGTCAAGACATGGCCGCGCCAAGCGAACGCCGGTTTGCGCTGCAATGTTCACGGTCACCGTTCGATCAGCCCAATGCGGTTGCATTCAGGGTCGGCGCCGATCCCGAACCGGCCATCCGCTGGTTGCGCTGCTCGCCGACGCCGCGCGCCACCCGTTCCCCAGCGGCGGCACATCGTTGTGGGTGATCACCACAGGTGCCTCGTATCATGTCTTTATCGTCCGTATCCAACATATCTTCATTGAGAGGAGCAAGCGTCAATGGCAACGGCCACATTTGCTGCCGGTTGCTTTTGGGGCGTCGAGGCCGCCTTCCGGCGTGTCCCCGGCGTGCTGAGCACCCGAGCCGGCTATATCGGCGGTTCCGTCCCCAATCCATCCTACGAGCAGGTCTGCAGCCACCGGACCGGCCATGCGGAAGCGGTCGAGGTGGACTACGACCCGGCGCGCGTCTCCTATGACGAGCTGCTGAAGGTGTTCTGGGAGGAACACGACCCGACGCAGCTCAACCGGCAGGGGCCCGATGTCGGCGACCAGTACCGCTCGGCCATCTTCGTCCACGACGCCGAACAGGAGGCGGCGGCGCAAGCATCCAAGGCCCGGTTGGCGCAGTCCGGCCGCTTCCGTCGTCCGATTGTCACCCAGATCACCCCGGCGCCGACGTTCTACCCGGCGGAGGACTATCACCAGCAATTCCTGGAGAAGCAGGGGCTAGCGGCGTGCCACCTCTAGGAAGCCGAAACGTTGCCCCTGAAGTCTTCGCTCTGCTCAAGCAAGTCAGCACGGCGACCCTCAGCAGCCAGTTGCATAAGCGGGGCTTCCGCCAGCTCGTGATGGGCGGCGTCCTGCCATTACGTCCGGATCTACGTTTGGCTGGCCGCGCCTTCACCCTGCGCTATATCCCGGCGCGGGAAGACCTGGAACACAGCGCCGAGTTCGATAACCGGACCAATAAACAGCGCCTGGCGGTAGAGCAGGTCGGGCCGGGTGACGTACTGGTCATCGATGCCCGCGGCGACACGCGCGCCGGCACGCTCGGCAATATCCTGGCGACGCGCATCGCCCGCCGCGGCGCCGCCGGCATCGTCACCGACGGCGCCTTCCGCGACTCCCCGGCCATCCGGGCGATCGACCTGCCGACGTATGCCGGTGGCGCCCACCCCAACATTTCCTTCACCGTCCACCATCCGATCGACATCAATGTGCCGATCGCCTGCGGCGGCGTGGCCGTGCTGCCGGGAGACGTGATCGTCGGCGACGCCGAGGCGGTCATCGTCATCCCTTCCGCCATCGCCGAAGACGTTGCCCGCGACGCCTACGCACAGGAGCGGCGCGAAGCGTTCATCCTCGCCAAAGTGGCCGGCGGCAGCAGCATCGTCGGCGTCTACCCGCCCGATGAGCAGACGTTGCGCGAATACGACGCCTGGCGGGACAAGGCCACCTCCTAGGGCCGGGCGCTCCCCACCGGTCGGGTTACTGACCGGGCAGCCCGTCCACGGGGATGGCTCGGGTGCGGGCCTCGTGCAGCGGCGCCGGTGCCTCCTGCACCGGCCGCTCGATGTCCGGTTCCTCCGTCGG
>JAICXR010000359.1 GCA_025980355.1 Chloroflexota bacterium
ATCGTGTAATTGCCGGCGGCGTCCGTCTTATACAGCTTATTCGAGAAATCCTCCAGCTCTTGGAGCGTCTTGGGTGGCGTTTCCGGATCCAAGCCCCCCGCCAGGAAGGTCTCCTTGTTCCAGAACAGCACAATCCAGTCCGAACCGCCCGGCAAGGCGTAGGTGTGCCCCTGATACTGGACTGCCTGCCACGTTGCGGGGATGAAGTCGGCCGGTTTCATGCCGGCCTGCTGGATGTACGAATCGAGCGGGATCTGGGCCCCCTGGAAGGCCATCTCCGGCAGGAAGACGTAGTTGGTGTAGTTGGCATCTGGCGGTGAGCCACCGGCGATGGCGGCGGTGAGCTGGTCCTGCGCCTTCGTCATCCACTTCCAGTTGATCGTCACCTCCGGATGGGCCTGGGTGTAGGAGTCGCCGATCCGCTGCATGTCCTTGTTGAAGATGTCGCCCCAGTCGTCGTTCCAGACGTCGATCGACGTCTTCGCCGCCGCTACCGCCGAGGCCGTCGTGGCCGCGACCGGGGAAGTGGTCGACGCGACCGCTGTCGTCGCTGAAGTGCTGGCAGGAGACGCGTTCGTCGCCACCGCGGATGTCGTTGCCGCCGTGGAAGCGGTCGTCGACCCGGACGATACGCTTGCGGTCGTCGCGGCGGTTGTGGCGCTGGTCGTCGTGGCGACGGTGGCGGCGCTCGTAGACAACGCGAGGGATGCCGACCCGGCTGCCGTACCAGCCGGCGCGGCGCCTCCGCAGGCCGCCAGCACGCCGACGCCGACCAGCCCCGCCGCGCCGGTGGCGAGGGTGAGCAAGGAGCGACGGCTCAACCGTCGCGAACCAGACCGATGGCTCATTGACGCAGCTCCTTTCCCTGACGATGGCGGAGGAGCCACCTACCGTCACTCCCCGCTCCGGTCCGCGTTGACGCGTCCCGTACGGTGCGACGGTGCGCTCCTCCGGACGGCGCCGATCGTAGCACACGACGGGCCCGAGCGCTCGGGGAAGGGCGTATGAAGCGCGCCCCAGTTCTCGCGCCGGTCGGTTGCCTGGATGACCCCTCTGCGCGCTTCGCTTGCCGGTCTCCCCCTGGCGGGAAAGACCTCGTTGCGTCAACGAGGTCGGCAACCTTCCGTGGTCCCGGCGGTGATTGACGATGGCCGCCACCGCCCTCCGAGATGCGGCGAGGTCTCTCCGGTAACGGGGAGACCGGCAAGCGAAGCGCGCAGAGGGGTTGGTAACGAGCGGCCACCGCGATAATATGCGGCGCACTTGGGCATATACGATACGTCCCTACACGGATCTGCGCGCTTCGTAGCTTCGTAGGGGCGTATTGCATACGCCCGGTCTCTCCACCCATGCAGACGAGGCGCGGTTGCCGCTCAATACTGCCAAACCGGCACGACCTCCCCGGCCGGTAAGCCGCTGCGCTCGACGGGCACGCGGATGTAGCCGTGGGCGCGCACGACGGTGAAGATCAGGTTGGATTTGCCCAGGACCGGCTCGGCCAGCGCTTCGCCGTCCCGCTCGGTCAGGCGGACCTGCACATAGTCCTCCCGCCCGCCCGACGGCGGCACGGGTGCCGTCAGGCGGGCGCGGATCGGCAGGCGGTGGCGCGGCTCCTCCACGCCGAGGAAGCGCAGCAGCGTCGGCAGCACGAACAGGCGGAAGGTGGCGATGGCGGACACCGGGTTGCCGGGCAGACCGAAGAAGGGGCGGTCGCGGACGATCGCCAGCAGCGTCGGCTTGCCAGGGCGGACGGCGACGCCGTGGACGATCACGCCGGGGGGCCCGAAGCTGTCGACGGCGGCGCGCGTCACGTCGCGCGTGCCGACGGAGCTGCCACCGGAGACGATCACCATGTCGGCGCCCGCCAACGCCTCCTCCGCCATGGCGGTGAAGATGGCCAGGTCGTCGGGGGCGATGCCCAGTCGCCACGCCGTGCCGCCGGCCGCCTCCACCATCGCCGCCAGCGTGGCGGCGTTGACGTCGCGCACCTGGGCGGGGCCGGGCGTCACGTGCGGTGGCACCACTTCATCGCCGCCGGAGATGATGGCGACGACGGGCCGGCGCGCGACCGGCACCTGCACCATGCCGATGGCGGCCAGTCCGCCGATATCCTCCGGGCGCAGTTGCCGGCCGGCGGACAGGAGTGGTTCTCCGGCGCGCACGTCCTCGCCACGGGCGATGGTGTTGTCGCCCCGCCGCACGCTCCGGTCGATCGTGATGCGACCGGGCGATGCTTCCCGCGACCATTCCACCATGGCGACGGCCTCGGCCCCTTCCGGCAACATCGCGCCGGTATGGATCTTGACGGCGGTTCCTGGGGCGACCCTGGCCGTCGGTACGCGCCCCATGCTCGCTTCCCCGGCGACGCTGAGGCTCGCCGGCGTGGCGCCGGTCGCGTCGGCGAGATCGTCAACCCGGACGGCGTAGCCGTCGACGGTGGAGCGCGGGAACTCCGGCAGGTCGATCGGCGCGCCGACGTTGGTGGCCAGGTAGCGTCCCAGGGCTGCCTCCAGCGCGATGAGCTCGATCCTCACCTGGGGTTGGAGGGCGGCCCGGAAGCGGGCATAGGCGGCCGCCGGCAACGGCGTCTCGGTGAACTCGGCGACAGGATTCGGTGTGGCCATGGCTCCCCCCCGGTGATGGCTGCTTTAGCGCTGCATTATCCATCGCCCGACGCGTCCCGGCAACCGCGCGCCCGCCGTACCGGATGGGCCGGGACGGCACGGGGAATCGCCAGGCCAGGTCATCACATCACGCCGCGCCGAGCTCCAGGGCGAGTCCGAGTGCGGCCTGCACCAGCCGGCCTTCCAGGTCCGGCGTAAACGGCCCGCAACGCAGGTATTCGTACCAGGAGGTGACTTCGTAGCCGCCTTCCGTCATCAGGCTGGCCGAGGGCAGATAGGCGACGTAGTCGTTGGCGTAGCCGATGCTCAGGGTGATGTCGCCCCGGTCCGGCCGCGCCAGGCCGATTTCGGCCAGGCTGCGCTCGATGGCCAGCCCGATCTCCAGCGTCGTCTCCCCGGGCAACGCCACCAGCCAGTGCCGGCCCAGGCGCAGCACCTGGACCTCGGTCGTCTCGGCGGCGGGCAGGCCTTCCCGGTCCAGACGCTCAAGGAGCGCCTGCGCCCAGTAGCGGCGTGGTCCGGCGAGCGCCGCCCGCAGGTCTTCCGCGGTCGGCAGGGAGGCGTAGGGCAGGGTGACCTCCCGTGTCGCCATGGCGATCCCTTCCACGGCTCCCGCCGGCGAGGCTTCCGCCGCCTGGAGCACGGCGCCGCCGAGGCGGCGACCGAGGATGAGGAGCTCGTGCGGCGTGCCCTCCCGGAAGCGCCCCTCCGGTGCCAGCAGGTGGGGCCGCACGTCGCCGAAACAGCCGGGCAGGAACCCCGCCAGGCAGGCGGGCGCTCCGTCGTCCGGGGCGGTGAAGGCTCGCTCGACGACGCGCCGGGCGGCCCCCGGGTAGTCGCCGCTATAGCGGTAGTTGGTGCCCCCCAGCACCGTCGGGTGACACACGTAGGAGAAGAGCACCGCCAACGGGTCCACTTGTGGCATGGCCGCGTTGCCGAGGGTGCCGCGCGGGAGGGGAGCATCTTCCGGCTCGAAGCGCAGCACGCGCACGCGCCGGTCGACCAGGCCGTGCGGGTTGGCCCGCATCACCATGCCCTCCGGTGTGCGTAGCCGGCGGTTCACGTTGAAATCGGCCCGCCCCTCCCCCACGGCCATCCGCGCCGGCTGGAGCCGGCGCCGCGCCGTTGTCACCAGGTCGGCCAGCGTCTGCTCCAACCAGGCCAGGTAGGCCGGATCCGGTGGCTGATTCACATAAGGCGTGGTGGCCGGGGCGGAATGGGTGTGCGAATAGGTGACCATGACCTGCTCCGGCCCGATGGCGCCGGCCGCCTCGATCAACGACCGGATACGCCGCGTCGAAGCGAGCGTCAGGCCACAGACATCCACCATCAGGATCGCTGCCTGCGTCTGCCCGTCGTCGAAGACGACGGCGCGCGCCTCCAAGGGATCAAGCGTCC
>JAICXR010000386.1 GCA_025980355.1 Chloroflexota bacterium
ACTGAAAATCCGCGTGTCCGCGGTCCGATTCCGCGCCTCGGCACCGGGTTTCCTCTCTAGGAGCGGGCCTCCGCGACCGCATGTACCCCGCATCGGGTACGCTTCGGCTATGAGTCAACTTCAGGTTGGGCTCGTCGGGCTGCCGAATGTCGGCAAGACGACGCTCTTCAACGCCATGACCCGCTCGCAGGCCGCGGTCGCCACCTATGCGTTTTCGACCCGCGAACGCAATATGGGCACCGTGCCGGTGCCGGACACCCGCCTGGATCGCCTGGCGGAGATGTTCCAGCCGAAAAAGGTCACGCCGACCGACGTGGAGTTCGTCGACGTCGCCGGGCTGGTGCGCGGCGCCAGCACGGGCGAGGGCCTGGGTAACCAGTTCCTCGGCTATCTGCGCGACGCCGACGCGCTGGCCCAGGTGGTGCGCTGCTTCAGCGCCGGCACCGTGGAGCACGTCGACGGCAGCGTCGACCCGGCCCGCGACGTGGAGACGATCGGCCTCGAACTGGCCGTGGCCGATCTGCAGGTGGTGGACCGGCGCCTGGAACGCAGCCGGAAGGCCGCCAAGTCGCGCGATCCCAAGATCGGCGCGGAGTTGGAGGCCCTGGAGCGCGTCCGTGTCGCCCTCAACGAGGGGACGCCCGTCCGCAGTCTGCACTGGGACGAGCCCCCGCCCGTCTTGCGCGAGCTCAACCTGCTGACGGCTAAGCCCATGCTCTATGTCGCCAACGTCGACGAGCAGTACCTGTCGGAATATGGCACCGACTTCACGGAGCAAGCGGCCGGGACGTGGAGCATTCACCAGGTCGCGGCGGCCGAGCAGGCGCCAGCGGTGATCGTCTGCGCCGAGTTGGAGGCGGGCCTGCTGGACCTCACGGAAGAGGAGGCGCGCGAGTATCTGTCCAGCCTCAACGTGACGGAAACCGGCCTGGCGAGCGTCATCCGCGCCGGGTACACCCTGCTTGACCTGCTCACCTTCCTCACGGCCGGCGAACCGGAGGTACGCGCCTGGACCGTCCGCCGCGGCGCCACCGCCCCGGAAGCGGCGGGCAAGATCCACACCGACATCCAGCGCGGCTTCATCCGGGCCGAGGTCATCGCCTATGACGACCTCATCGCCGCCGGTTCCCCCCAGGTGGCCCAGGCCCGCGGCCTCTTCCGCCTGGAAGGCCGCGACTACATCATGCGCGACGGCGACGTGGTGCATTTTCGCTTCAACGCGTAGGGGGCGGGCACGGACCGCAGCGCCATGCGCCCCGCATCTTGCTGCTTGCCACATCCCGTGGTAGAGTTCTTCTAATGGAGTCCGCTCCGTTCACCCTTGTCCGTCTCCCGCGCCGTGGTGGCGATAGGCCATTGTTGCTGTTCCTTTTGGTGAACAGCGTGTAACGAAGGAGTCAGGCGGTGTCGTACCCAGGCAATAGTCCACGTTCCTTGCTCTCTCGCCGGTCGGTCCTGGCCTCGCTCGGGTCGGTCGGCGCTGTCGCTTTGCTGGCCGCCTGCGGCGCTTCCCGCCCGGCGATCACGGCCGGGAGCGCCAGTGCCGGCAACACCACCAGCGCGGCGGCCGGGAATAACACGCCGGATTCCGCCGCGACCGCGAAGGCCGCCGGCTACACCGCGGCGGCGCCGACGGCCACCGTCGGGCAGATTAAGTCCACGGGCAAGAACGGCACGATCCAGTACTGGCATAACCACAGCGGGACCGAGCTCGCCCCGTTGAACGCCAACATCCAGGAGTTCACGAAGCTGAACGACATCGGCGTCGAGGCGACGTACGTGCCGGTGCCCGCCGGGACGCAGGAGTCGCCCAAGCTGATCGCCGCCATCGCCGGCGGCACGCCGCCCGACGCGGCGCGCTTCGACCGCTTCATCGTCGGCTCCTTCGCCTTCACCGGGTCCCTCTCCGACCTGACGGCGCAGGCCGCCAAGGCGGGGATCACCGCCAAGGACTATTACAACTTCTCCTGGAGCGAAGCCTCGCTCGAAGGCAAGTTGTACGCCATCCCCACCAGTACCGACGTCCGCATCCTCTATTACAACAAGGATCACTTCTCCGCCGCCGGCCTGGACCCGGAGAAGCCGCCCACCACCATCCAGGAGCTCGACGACACCGCCGCCAAGCTCACCAAGAAGGACGGCACGCGCTACTCCCAGATCGGCTTCATCCCCTGGCTCGGCCAGGGCTGGCTCTATACCTACGGCTGGCTCTGGGGCGGCAGCTTCTACGACGACAAGTCCGGGATGGTCACCACCGCCGATCCGAAGAACATTGCCGCCGCCACCTGGTACGGCAGCTATGGCACAAAGTACAGCATCAGCGATATCGACGCCTTCCAGGCCAGTTTCGGCAGCAACGCCCAGGACCCGTTCCTGGTCGGGCTCGTCAGCATGCAGGTCAGCACCAACGGCACCGTGAACAGCATCAAGCAATACAAGCCGGACATGAAATACGGCCTCGCCGTGCTGCCGGTGGCACCCGGCCAGACGTCCACCTCCACCTGGTCCGGCGGCTGGAGCAACGTCATCCCCAAGGGGGTGAAGAACCTCGACACCGCCTTCACCTTCGTCAAGTACATGGGCAGTGCCCAGGGCCAGCTCACCTGGGCCAAGAACGCCTCGGGCGCCTTCCTGCCCACCAGCACCGAAGCGGCCAAGGACCCCTACTTCCCGCAGGCCAACGGGGCGACCTGGGATATGGTCACCAAGCTGCTGACGATATCGCACTGGCGGCCGGTCATCCCGGAAGGCAACGAGCTCTGGAACGAGCTCGCCGACGCCGGCGATACGATCCGCCACGGCAAGTCCGATCCGAAGACCGTCTTCACCGCCATCGACACGAAGGTCAACGGGCTGCTGGCCAAGGACAAGTGGAAGGGCACCGGTAGCTAGCGGTCGGCGCCTGTGACGCGGAAGGCATGTAACGATGGCTGCCACCACTGCCGCGGCGCGGCCGGCGCGCCGCCGGGTCCTGGCCTCGCGCCAGAATCGCCGTTCCCTGGCCTTAGGCCTCCTGTTCTGTTCGCCCTGGATTGTTAGCCTGCTGGGGCTCCACCTGATACCGGTGGCGCTCTCTTTCTACTACAGCTTCACCGACTACAACGTCCTGCAGCCGGCCAAGTGGGTGGGCTTCGACAACTTCGTCGGCCTCTTCCAGGATCAGGTGTTCTGGCAGACGGTCCAGAACACCCTGATCTACGCCGTCATGTCCATCCCCGCCGGCGTGTTCTTCGCGCTGGGCCTCGCCCTGCTGCTCAATACCAAGATCCGGGGCCTGGCGATCTGGCGCACCATCTACTTCCTGCCGACCGTGCTGCCGACCGTGGCCGTCTCCATCGTCTGGCTCTGGGTCTTCAACCCGCTCTACGGGCCGGTGAACTGGTTCCTCGATATCCTGGGTCTCCCCGGCCCGGGCTGGTTCGCCGACGAGCACTGGGGGAAGGTCGGGCTGGTCCTGCTCTCCCTCTGGAGCGTCGGCCAGATCATGGTGATCTACCTGGCCGGCCTCCAGGACGTGCCCCAAGACCTCTATGACGCCGCGGCGGTCGACGGCGCGAGCGTCTGGCAGAAGACGGTCAGCGTGACCTTGCCGATGATGACGCCGGTGATCTTCTTCAACCTCATCCTTGCCCTCATCGGCATCTTCTCCTACTTCGACGCCCCGTACGTCATCACGGACGGCCTGGGGAACCCGGCCCACTCCATGCTGTTCTACGCCATGTATCTCT
>JAICXR010000198.1 GCA_025980355.1 Chloroflexota bacterium
CTTACCCACCCCCTCTGTTCACCCCGGGGGGGCGGGGGTCCCTGGGGGGGTGTCGCTGTCCCCCCCCCGGCCCCCATCCCGGGGGCGGGGCTTCTTCGCCCCGCCTGGCAACAAGGGTCCGCCGTGCAGATGAGAGGCGAATGAGATCATGCCGGGGCCATCAATCGCGGCCGGCATCTCATTCCCTTCTCACCTGCGCGGCGGATGCTACGCAGTATGGATATTGGTGAGATCGTCGTATTCGCCGTGGTGGGGATCGTGGCCGGGGCGCTCGCCAGTGCGGCGGTGCCGGAGCGGACCCGCGGTGGCACCGCTATCGCCATCGTCACCGCCATGATCGGCGCCGCGCTAGGGAGCAGGATCGGCGCACACGTCTTCGGCACGGCCTCCTTCGCCCTCCTGGGATCGATCGTCCTGGGCGTGCTCGGCGCGCTGGTGGTAGCGATCACGCCGCGACGCCGGCGCAGCACCCGGTATCATCTATAGACTGCGCTGGTGATGCCGTGCCGGGTTCCCGCCATTCCTCGCCCCCTGGTCGGGCCGGCTGCGGGCCGCCGCCCGTTATCGGCGGCAGTGCCGGCAGGGGGGATTTACGGTATGCACATTCTCGTCGTCGAAGATGAGGCGAAAATTGCCGCGTTCGTCCAGCAAGGGCTGGAGGAAACGGGCTATCACGTGACCGTCGCGCGCGACGGCGAGGCGGGCTTGCTGGAGGCCCAGTTCAATAACTACGACCTGGTCATTCTGGACGTGATGTTGCCGAAACTGGACGGCATTGCCGTCGCGCGCAAGCTGCGCGCCGCCCGCAAGGCAACGCCGATCCTGATGCTCACGGCGCGGGACAGCGAGAAGGACAAGATCCTCGGCCTGGATGTCGGCGCCGACGATTACCTCACCAAGCCGTTCTCCTTCGGCGAGTTCCTGGCCCGCGTGCGCGCGCTTCTGCGACGAGACACCCTCACCCGTGCCAGCGTGATGCAGGTCGGCGACCTGGAGGTGGACACCGCCGCCCGGCGCGTGCGCCGTGGCGGGCAGGACGTGGAGCTATCGGCGCGAGAATACGCGCTCCTGGAGTACCTGGTCCATCACGCGGGCCAGGTCGTGACGCGCGACCTCCTGGCGGAGAACGTCTGGAGCGACACCGACGTGGAAAGCAACGTGATCGACGTGTACATCCGCTACCTGCGCCAGAAGATCGACGCCCCCTTCGGCACCCCCCTCTTGCACACGGTGCGCGGCCTCGGCTATACCTTGCGCAGCCCGTAGCGCCGTGTTCGTCACCGCCCGGCTACGGCTCACCCTCTGGTATCTCGCTATCCTGACCTTGATCGTCGGCGTGCTCAGCTTTGCGATCTATCACATCCTTGTGCGCTTCCCCCCGCCGACGGTGCCGGCCGGCCCGTTCACGCTCACCAAGCTGGTAGCGATCCTGGCCGGTATTCCCGATCAGCTGCTGGCCGGGCAGATCATCGTCACCGACCTGGGTGTACTGATTCTGGCCGCCCTGGGGGCCTACGTCCTCGCCGGGCGGACATTACAGCCCATCGCCGCGGCGATGCAGCGGCAACAGCACTTCGCCTCCGCCGCGTCGCACGAGCTGCGCACGCCCCTCACGGCGCTGCGGGGGACGATGGAAGTGGCGCTGCTGCGCCGCCGCACGCCGGAGGAGTATGAGCAGGTGTTGCGCAGTGCCGTGACCGAGGTGGAACGGATGAGCCTCCTCGTCGCCGAGTTACTCGGCGTCGTCCGCGCCGAGCGGGACGTTGACGCGCTGCAGCTCCAACGGGTCGACCTGTGCGCATTGGCGCAGGAGGCGGTCGAGGGCGTGCGCCCGGCCGCGGTCCAGAAGCAGCAGACCCTGGAGGTGACGTTCGACGCCCCACTATCGGTCCGTGCCGACCCACCGAAGCTGCGCCAGGCCATCGCCACGCTGCTGGACAACGCCGTGAGCTATACCCCAGAGGGGGGGACGGTCCGTCTCGTCGCCCGCCGTGCCCGCGGCCAGGGCCTGCTGGAAGTGGGCGACACCGGACCTGGGATTGCCCCGGAGCACCTGCCCCGGCTTTTCGAGCCGTTCTACCGCGTCGAGGAGGCCGCCGATCGCGGCGCCGGCCACCTGGGTCTCGGACTGGCCCTTGCCGCCTGGATCGTCCGCGCCCACAAGGGCCATCTCAGTGTGGAAAGCCACGTCGCCGTCGGCACGGTCTTCACGATTGCCTTACCGCTCGTGAATGACACCGTGCCCGCCCACAAGGGCCGCTGACGGCGACCGAGGCGAGCATCGCGCAGCAGGTAGGCGCCGGTGCATCCGGGGGTTGCCGGGCGGCCTCGCTGCGACCGCCTTCATAGCCAGACGAGCCGCGTCTCCCGCCGCTTCCGGTAGCGCCCCGCAGGTGATCCGATGTCGACGCCGTTACTCGTTGGCGCCATCCTCGCGGTAGCGCTCCAATTCTCGCCGCAACCGCTCGATCTCCTCCTCGGCGCGACGGAGATCCGCCTCGCTGCGCTGGCGCTCGGCCTCCGCACGTAGTCGCTCCGCTTCGGCCCGTTGACGTTCCGTCTCCGCCCGCTGGCGGGCAAACTCGGCCTGCTCCGGCGTCAACAGCAGCCGGCCTCCCGGCGTCTGCGCTTGCAGTAGCCTGCCCTGCACCACGAGGAAGAGGCCCAACACGTCGCTCCACAGCCGCCCTTGCGCATCGGGCGCCCACCGCCCAAACGCGCCGGACGCCGCGCGCCGGTAGCCCTCCAACGTCGAAGGCCCCGCATCGCGGGGGGTGAAGAGGGCATACTCGCGGACCGCCATCATGTTGTAGGCTCGGCGCTTCTCCACCTGGTCTCGCGTCGTGCTGTTTGGCGACACCACCTCCAGGACGAACGGCGGAAAGCTTCCCTCTACCTCAACGTCGTAGCAACTCCGAGGGTGCTCCGGCACGAAAGCCACAAAGGTGTCGGGTGACAGCACCTTTTTTCGCGCCACATCGGGCCATTCGAACTGAATGGGCAGCATGCTGGCGACGAACCAGGGCAGCCCCTGCTCGTGAGCGTAGGTGCGCAGGCTGTGCGCAAAGCCCGACGCCGACCAGAACTGCAAATCCCCCATCACCATCCAGGGCGCGTCCTTCGTGTCGTCCTCAAGGAACATCATGAACAGAAAGTCCGCTTGCTCCTGGGTCAAGCGCGGCGGCCACGTGGCGGTGTCGATCACAGCCTCGTCCTTTCCCAGCACCCCGGCAGGCCAGACGCGCACCAGCCACCCTGCCGATTCTCCCTGCTCGCAGTATAGCGCCAGAGCAGTCCTGCTCCGGCGCTCTAGGGAGGAACCGTCCGGTCAGGCGCACCGGGCGTTCGGCTCCGGCAACGCCGCGACCGCCGGCGCGCCGTGCACCGTGCGCTCGATCAGGTCGGCCAGCGCCCGCAACTGGTCGGCCTGCTCGCTGGACACACCGAGCACATTGTCCTGCCAGCGCACCGTGTGCTGGCGCGGACCTTCCCGCACCGCAAAGCTGTAGGAGTTGGACGGTGTGACGAAGGTTCCGCCCCGCGCCGAACGGAGCGTGAAATCGGCCGGATAGTCGAAGAAATCAATCCGGTCCATGTCGCGCTGGATGCGCTGGAAGTCGTCCGGGAGCAACGCCAGGGGCACCGTGACCGGTGGGTCGACGCCGGTGCCGGCGCGAGCGAACGTGCCGGCGAACGTGTCGACCCGGCTGAGCACGCACATGCCGTAGGTGAAGACGAAGCCGAAGCTCGCCGGCGGCAAGGTGGCCGCGCCCGGCGTCCAGGTCGGCGGGGGTGTACGACGCGGCAGCGGCTGGGAGCTCGGCGTCAACGTGGGCAGTGGCGCCGTGCGCGGCTGGGAAAGGGTCGGCCGGCCGCCGGCGGCGGGGGCGATTCCGCAGCCGCTGAACAGCAACGCGACGGCGACAAGTACCGGAAACCGACCGCTCCGCATGGCAGCTCCTCGCCGTGACGCCTGGCCGCGAGGCGTCGATCGTCCTCGTCTTCAAAACGTCGTACGACGGTGGAACGTTCCAACGGCGGCGGGTACCAGCGTTGGCGCGCACCAAGCAACAGGACCGTATTGGCGTTAGGACGGGCTGAATAGCCAGGCGACCGCTACGCCGAGCTCCGGGAAGAGGGGGCAGCGCAGCGTGTCGCCCGGTCGGAGCGCTTCGGTCGCCACCAGCCGTTCTCCTCGCCGCTCGTAAATCGTGACGGTGCGCCGGTCGACGTCGACGAGCCAGTAGAAGCGGACGCCGGCCCGTTCGTAGGCGCCGAACTTCTTGGCGCGCGGCGGCCGATCGTGGCGGGCGGTGTGCGGGGAGAGCACTTCCACCACAATGTCGGGGTGCCGACGACGGAGGCCAGCTCCGGGTGGTCCAGGATCGCTTCCCGTTCGCGCACCACAAAGAAGGCGTCAGGCTTATACACATCCGCGGCGGGAACAGTGGGTCCGCGGTAATCCAACACGACCATGCGGTCATTGCCGGCGCGTCCGTAGCCCGCCCATTGTGCATCAAGGAGCAGTTTCAGGCAACCCATCGCTGCCCGCATGTGGGGATCGACGGGTGACGCGTGGGCCACCAGTTCTCCTCCGATGATTTCGTGCCACTCCTGGCTGCCGGCCAACTCCAGGTCGGCCGCCAGCTCCAGGAACTCGAGCGCGGTATAGGTTCGGCGTTCGGATGCAAGCGCTGCCATGGACGCTGACTCCTCTCGGTGGCGGGGACAATCGCTATTCTACGACGGCGTGGTGAACCAGCATCGTGACGCTGTTGTGCCGCCCTTCTGGTCACATCAAGCCGCGTATGCGCTATACTACGGCGTATGCGCACAAGATTGGACTGGCCACGACCAAGCAAACGGCGGAGCGTAAGGGGCGGCCATTTACCGTCCGGCTCTCTCCCGTCGTGGAACAGTGGATCGAGCAGGAGGCAAGCCGTAATCGTCGTGCCAAGAGTGTGGTGATGGAAGACCTGCTGGACGAAGCGATTCGCGTCCGCCGCTTCCCAGGACTGGCCTTTCGTGGCCCCGCACACGACCGCCGCGCCTGGCTATTAGGCACGGCGCTGGACGTATGGGAAGTCATTGAGGCCTATCAGGGTATGGGAGCGGATCGCCTCCGGGCGGAAGGAGATCTCCAGGAGGAGCAGCTTCGCCTGGCCATCAGCTACTATCAGCAGTTCCCTGAGGAGATTGACCGCGCCATTACCGAGAACCGGCGCGCGGAGGGAGAGTGGCATGCCCTCTACCCGGCCGTTATCCCTGCCGCAACGTGAGGCTGTTCCTGGATGCGCACGTTTCCGGTAAGCGCGTAGGAGCAGGGCTGCGGCAGGCCGGTCACGATGTTCGGGCTGTTGATGAGGAGCGGGCTTTGGAGGGCCTCAGCGATGCGGCCCTCCTGGAACTGGCCGCGCGCGACAGTCGCGTCCTCGTCACCTGTAACGTTCGCGATTTTGTGCCGCTCGTCGTTGAATGGGCGAGTCTGAGCCGCGTGCACGCTGGCGTGCTGCTGGTCCCGAACAGTGTCAAGCATGAGGAGTTCGGCCTGCTCGTCGCCAGCATCCACCGAACATTGGCAGATGCGGCGCCTGCGGACTGGCGAAATCGCGTGGCGTGGGTGCAACGCGCCTAAACCATAACCCGCGATGGAACCTGCCGTGTTTTTGATGCTGGCCAAGGCCATCGCAGCCGCTGGCGCGCCGGCCGCTATCGGTAGCGGCCGGCTTGCATGTCGAAGAGTTCGGCGTAGCGGCCGGCGCGGGCCACCAACTCATTGTGCGTGCCCCCCTCGGCGATGCGGACCGTGGAGAAGCGATGACTATCAGTAATGCGGCATAGCTGATGTCCGCACGAGCTGTTGCGATTTTCTGCTACTCGCCGAAGAGTTCGATGGTTGAAGGGCGATAGCTCCTTGGCGATCTCCTCCACGAATCAGGCCACGCTACGCCGACCAGGTCTGGCGCGGGCCATCCAGCGTGAGCACGAGGAGGTTGAGGATGTTGCGACCGACAACGCCATATTCCAACTCGCCCAGGAGGAAGTGCCCGCGAAAGCGGAAGCGGAGGAACTCCACCTGTAACTCAGCTTGCATCAAGCGGTATTCGCGGGCGTTGAACAGGAGGATCGGGACTTCCGATGGCAGCGCAACCGCGCCGACGGCATTCGCCACGTGGAGCGGGAGCACCGTCACATCGACGCCGCTGTCGAGCAGCAACGGAACGTCCTGATACACCTGGCCTTCCGGCCCACGGACGAGGGAGCGGACTACCGGAGCGGGCGGCGAGAAGCCTTCCGTCTCATACGCCGGCATCAGACATCTCTGACGCCGTGCTCACCACTTCCATCTCCATCCGGAACCGGTCGGCATCTTCCGGGCGAGCAAGGCGAGGGCTCACGATCTTGGGCGTGAGTTGCTGCTCCAGCCTCCGGTAGAGTTCGATGGGCAGTAGCACCGCGGCGTCGCGCCCGCGCTGCGTGATGATGATCGGCTCCTGGCGTTGGCGGGCGCGCTCCAGGAGGCCGCGAGCGTCGCGCGCCAGGTCGGTGATGGGGCGGA
>JAICXR010000146.1 GCA_025980355.1 Chloroflexota bacterium
GTCCGGTACATCCAGCCCATGCCGTAGGCGTTGTATTCGCGGTCGCCGTCCGCCCGGCGGCGCTCGCCGAACTGGTGGACCCGGGCCGCCTCCTGCCAGAGGTGCTCGTCGTCCGTGACCAGGGCCCCGCCCTCGCCGCCGGGCAGGTTCTTGTTGCCGTTGAAACTGGAGGCCCCGAGGTGGCCGAGCGCGCCGACGGTGCGGCCGCGGTACCGGGCGGCGTGGGCCTGGCAGCAGTCCTCGATCACCCGCAGCCCGTGCCGCTCCGCCAGCGCCAGGATCGGGTCCATGTCGGCGGCCAGGCCGTAGAGGTGGACGGGCAGGATGGCGCGCGTCCGGGGCGAGATTCGCTCGGCGATGCGCTGCGGGTCGATGGTGAAGGTGAGCGGGTCGATGTCGGCGAAGATCGGGATGGCGTTATGGTGCAGGATCGACGTGGCGGAAGAGGTCCAGGAGAGCGGCGTGGTGATCACCTCGTCGCCCGGCTCGACTCCGGCTGCGGCCACCGCCATGTGGAGCGCGGCGGTGCCGCTGTTGGTGGCCAGGCAGTAGCGCGACCCAACCGCGGCCGCCCATTCCTCCTGGAGGGCCGTGACTTCCGGCGCGCCGCCGCCCCAGAGCACGCCGCGGTCCAGCACCCGCAGCACGGCCGCCTTGTCCTGCTCCTCGATCTGCGGCCAGGGGTGGACTTGGCCTTCCGGCACCGCGCGCGGCCCACCCCGGACTGCCAGGTCCTGTTGCTCGGTCAGCATCGCCTTCTCCTTCCGATCGTCTCCACCGATAGCCTGGGCCAGCGCCGTCCTCCGCGCCTCATCCGACGTGGAACCCGGGATTCTGGCTCAGGAAGTCCCGCCATTTCGCGCTGGCAGCGTCATTCAACTGCTGGAGTCCGGCCGCCACGTCAACCTTGCCTTGATAGATGCTGGTCAGCGTCATGGCCAACTGGCCATTTTTCCAATCCGCCAGCGGCGTGTAGTCGGGCGGGTAATAGGAGCCGCTCAGGGACATGTCCAGCCAGGCTTTGAGGTAGGGCTGGTCCTTGAGGAGGCGGACGTAGTTCGGGCTCCCGGGGACCAGGTCGCTCTTGAGGACGGGGATGTCGGCCCCGACGGCAGGCGTGAATTCGGCCTTGACGATCGGGTCGCTGACGTTGATCACTTCCCAGTAGGCGAAGTCGGCCGCCGAGGCGGGGTCCTTGGCGCCCTTCAGCACCATGAAGGAGTTCCCGGCCTTGAGCTCGCCGCAGTAGCCCTCCGCCGAGTGTGGCAGGCAGGCATAGTCCAGGTTGGAGTAGGTGAGCTGACTGGCCGCCTGGATGGCGCCGGGGTGGTCCTCACCCCAGTAGATCATCGCGATCTTGCCGGTGGCCATCCCGTCGGTCGTGCCGTGCTGGAATTGCTTCATGAACTCCGTCCGCGCCGCCTCGCCGTCTTGTTGCTTCTCGATCTGGAGCATGGTCTGGTAACACTCGATGTTACGCGGATCGTTAATGATGTACTGGTTCTTCTGGGCATCGAACCACTGGCCGCCGAACATGGCGGTCCACGCCGCGGAAGAGCCGTCGTCCACCCCGCCCGTGAACGGGTAGAGGCCGAGCTGCGTGAGCTTCCCGTCCGGGCCGCGCTTGGTGAGCGCGCCCGCCGCCGCCACCAGGTCCTGGGGCGTCTTGGGCGGCCCCGGGATGCCGGCGTTCTGGAACAGCTCCTTGTTCCAGATCAACTGCGCGCCGTCGTTCGTCTCGGTGGTCGACCAGAGCTTGCCGCCCCAATAGCTGGCCTGCCAGGCCGCCGACACCATTTTCTCCTTGACGTCGGCCACCTGATTCTGATTCAGGTAGTTGCTCACCGGGAGCAGGGCGCCCTTCGAGTACAGCCCGCTCACGTCGGTGGAGTTGGAGGTGAGGAAGCCGTCGGTCGGCGTACCGCCGGCGACCATGGCCACGACTTTCGCGGTGTTCGCATCGACGAACGTCGCCTCTTTGTCCGGGTGCGCCACGTTGTACAGCCGGAGGAACTCGTCCCCCGCCTTGCGAAAATTCGGAGTGACGTATTGATCCGTGGCCACCTGGAATGTCCCCTTCCCGCTCCCGGTGGTCTGGACGGAGGGAGCGACGGTGGGCGCGGCCGTGGCCGTTGGGGCGACGACGACAGCGGCAGCCGCGCTGCTGGCGGTGGCCGTCGTCGCCCCAACGGACGAGCTCGACGACGTGGCGGCAGGCGCCGTCGTGGCCGTCACGGCGCTCGGGCCGCCGCAGGCGCTGAGGAGCGTGATCGCCCCCAGCGCGAGACTGCCGCGGATGAGCAACCGGCGAGAGATCCCTTGGCGGGGTAGGGGTGCTGGATGTGATGGGCTGGGCATACCACGGTCCTTTCACAACCTGTCAGGACGCAACGGCCCAATCGTCAGCGGGACGTTGTTCGAAACCAACCCGACGCACAAAAACTCTGCTCAGTCAGCTCCCTTCCGCTCTTCACGACGTGGACACTCCCGGGCTTTCTCCGACGTCCCGACAACCGGCGGATTGACGTTCCACTCAGCCACCGGCCGGAGCGGCGTACGCCGCGACGGCGCGCGCGCTCCGTTCGGCCAGGTCCGCGACCTGATCGACGAGTTCGTCGGTATGCATGGCGCACAGACCGTGGTGCCAGGCCGGGGCGACATAGACGCCGCGGGTGTCCATCTCCCGGCAGAAGGCATGCTGCATGACCTTGTCAATGGAGGCGGCGTCCCGATAGGTGGTGATCGCCCGCTCCGGGTCCAGGCCGAAGTACAGGCCGAAGCGCGCGCCGACCCCCTGTACCCGCACCGGCAAGCCGGCCGCGGCGAAGGCGACCCGGAGGCCGCAGTACAGTCGCTCGTGGCTACCGAGCAGCCGCTCGTAGAAGCGGACCTCGCTAATCGTGTCGAGGAACGCGTGGGCGGCCAGGATTGGGATGAGGTGGGCATTGTAGGTGCCGGTATGCACCGCCGGACCACGCGGGGCAACGAGGTCCATCAATTCCCGGCGGCCGCCGAAGGCGGAGAGGGGGACGCCGCCACCCAACGCTTTGCCCAGCGTGGCCAGGTCGGGGGTGACGCCCAGGTAACCCTGGGCGCCGCTCGGCCCCGTGCGATAGCCGGATAGGATCTCGTCGAAGATCAGCACGATGCCGCGCCGGGCCGTCTCCTCCCGTACCGTCGCCAGGAACGTCGGGTCGGGGAGGATCGCCCCGCTGTCGTAGTTGATCGGCTCCAGGATCACGGCCGCCAGGTGGTCGCCGTGCCGGTCGAGAAGACGGCGGAACACGGTGGCATCGTTGAACGGCGCGACGACCACCTGTGCCGCTGTGTCTGGAGGCAGGCCGGCCGTTTCCGCATGTGTATGCGGCGCGTCAGGCGGACCTGCCTCCCCCAGCCCCGGCCAGAAGCTGAAGGCGAGCGCGTCGTTGAAGCCGTGGAAGTGCCCTTCGAACTTGAGCACACCGGTCCGGCCGGTGGCGGCGCGCGCCACACGGAGGGCATAGAAGGTGGCCTCCGTCCCAGAGGAGGTGAAGCGCACCTGCTCGAAGGCGGGGATCTGCTCCACCAACCGCTCCGCCAGCCGCACCTGGGGCTCGCCGTCGTGACCGCAGGCGAATCCAAAGTCGGCGGCCCGGCGGACCGCCGCCACGATGTTCGGATGGCCGTGGCCCAACAGCGTCGCGCCGTTGGACATGCACAGGTCGACGTAGCGCCGACCGTCGGCGGCGAAGACGAAAGGCCCCTCGGCGCGGGCGACGTAGAAGGGCTGGCCCAGCGCGGGATTGGCCCGGGCGGCGGCAGTGACGCCACCGGGCAATACGCGCTGCGCGCGCGTAAAGAGCGGGCTACTGTCCATCGTCTCCTCGAAGCGGCAGGTCCACGAAGCGGCCGGTTTGTTCCGATCGGTAGGCGGCCATGGCGATCTCCAGCGCGGCGCGTCCGGCGCGTCCATCGGTGAGCGGCCGTCGCCCCTCGCGCGCGCAGTCGATGAAATGGGCGATGGCGCGCGAATGGCCGGTTCCCGCCTCGACTGGGACCGTCTCGTAGCGCTCCGCTCTGTCGCCGTGGCGAAGCACGTGAATCCCGTTCCAATTGTGCAGGTTGCCGTCGGTCCCGCTCAGCCAGACCAACTCGTACCACAGACCGCCGGACAGACCGCGGCTTTGCATGTGCCAGTTGATGACGGCATCGCCGACGGCGCCGGAGGTGAAGCGGAGGGGGGCCACCCCGATAATCTCGCCCTCCATGCGCTCCGGCATGGTGACCGACAGGCCGCCAACCGTCGCCACATCCCCCCCGTACCAGCGCATGAGGTCGAACTGGTGGGTGAGACAACTCATGACCGCGCCGCCTCCCAGACGCTCCTTCTGGAAGATCCAGTGCTCCGGCTGGAGCCGGATATACTGGTTGTGGTCGAGACGCAGGCACAGCGGCCGGCCGACCACCCCCTCCTCCAGCAGGGTTTTGATGCGGGCAAACTCCGGGTGGTAGCGTCGATCGTGGCAGACCATGAGGATGACGTCCGCGCGGTCGGCCGCCGCGAGCATGGCGTCGGCTTCCCGCAGGTTGCGGGCGATCGGCTTCTCCACCAGGATGTGTTTGCCGGCCTCGGCCGCGGCCACGGCGACCGGCTCGTGCAAATCGTGCGGGAGGCAGATGTCGACGGCGTCCACCTCGCCGTGGTCCAGCAGGTCGCGCCAGTCGGAAAACAGCGTGCCGCCCCCGAGAGCCTGACGCGCAGCGGCAGCCGCCGCCTCGCGGGCATCGGCGATGGCGACCACGACCGCGCGATCCTGGCACTGGAGGTAGCCGGGGATGTGGGCACGGGTGATCCCGCCCGCACCGATCAGCCCGACGCGGAGGCGCTCTTTCATGCTTTTGCTGCTCCTCGCTCACCAACCGGTGGAGTGGCCTCTACATGCCGGAGCATCTGCTGTACCGCGCGGACGTCCGCCGCCAGCCGGGCTGGTCCGCGGATGGACCACGGCACCAACTCGGCGGCGTGAGGGTCGGACACCCGGTGTTCGGCCAGCCAGCGATCGCCCTCGCGCGCCAGACGCGCCAGCTCAGCGATATCGTGCGTCGTGAGTTCCGGCAGCGCATCCAGCCACCAGGGCTCGAAGTACTCAACGGGGTAGATGACCGGGTGATCCTCGATGGTGAAGTTGATGGCAGGCTGGTGCTTGGCGATGGCGGCCACCGCGTTGGCGATGCCCATCTGCCCCTCGCCCAGCCCAACGATCGGGCGTGCCGCACCGTGGGCGGTCGAGAACAAGTACACGTCCTTGAGGTGGGTCGTCGCCGTCCACGGCGCCGCCCTGGCGATGGCGCGCTCCGGCGCTTCGCCCAGAATCGGCAGGTTGCCGGTATCCAGGCCGACGCCCACGACATCCCCGCCGACCTGCTCGGCGATCTGCACGATCTCATAGGTGGTGTAGTCCCAGTGGTTTTCGAGGCCGATCCTCATACCGCGCTCGCGGAGCACCGGCGCCAGCCGCCGGAGCGTCGGCGCGGTGGCGGCCACGAACTCCTTCCAGCGCCCCGGCGCTTGGAAACGCTCCCGTGCCCCCATGGCGCAGTGCAGGGCGCAGACGCCGTGCTCGGCCGCGATCTGGCACGTGAGGTGGAACTTGCGCTCCCGGCGCTCGATCACTGCTGTGTCGCCTTGCCAATGGAGTGGCAGGTGGACGTACGGCTCCAGGTAGAGGTCCAGCTCGGCGGCCCGGCCGAAGGCATCCCGGATGGCTGCCGCGTCGTCGGGCAGCGCTGCTTGCAGCCCGTCCGCGCCAAGCTCCTTGGTCTTGCGCAGCAAACGGAACACGTCACGGTCGCATATCTCGTGACCGCTCGGCCCGGTCAGGCTATAGGCGTCGAGACCCACTCGGGGTACCCGCGCTCTTCTCCCCTCACCCTCAGGCATGCGACGTCTGTTGCTCCGGGAGCGCGTCGATGGAACCCTTCATCTGCTGAATTTCCCCTTCCACCTGCATCAGATGCCGGCGCATCGCGGCGCGGGCACCGGCCACGTCGCGGGCGCGCACGCGCGTCAAGATCTCCCGGTGCGCGGCCTCCGAGCGATCAATGGTGCCGGGGTTGTGGATCGTTGCCAGGCGGCTGGCCCGCAACAACTGGCCCACCGGCCCCAGCACCATCGGCAGGAGGACATTGCGCGCCGCCTCCGCTAACAGCCAGTGGAATTGCATGTCGTGCTCGATACAGACCTCCGGGCGGTCCGCCGCAGCACGCATCTGGTCGATTGCCGCTTCCATGGCGTCGCATTGCTCGACCGTCGCCCGCTCGGCGGCCAGGCCGGCGATTTCCACCTCGAGGATGCGTCGCAGCTCGAGCAAGTCCTGCGGCACGCGGGCATCGTCCTGCATGACGTGGACGAGCTGGTCGAGAAGATGCCATCGGTGGCGCGGCAGGACGCGGCTGCCCCTGCCGTGCAGCACCTCGATCATGCCACGGGCCCCGAGGAGCCGCAGCGCCTCGCGCACGACATTGCGGCTGGCGCCGTATTCGGTGGCCAGCGCCTGTTCGGTCGGCAGGAAGTCGCCCGGCGCGTAGCGCCCCCCGGCGATCGCTTGGGAGAGGTCGTGCGCGACCGCCCCATACAGCCGGAGCGGCTTGCGCCAGACGCCAGGCGCGGCCGTCGCCGATGCGCTCATGCCTTTGCTTTCCGATCCGTACACCCGGCAACGAGGATGGTGATAGAGTCATCCTACTACCGCAGCCGCCGATGGTACACTACCGTCCCGTTCGACAGATTTCAAGACCTGGCTGCAGAGAGGGACCCCAACGCATGGCGCTTGCTATCGGTACGGCGGCCGTGGACATCACACCGCCCGGGCTACGTTGCCGCCAACCTGGCCGGCGCACTGCTCGTCGATGCCGCCGTCGCCCTGCTCCGCGAAACGGCGGACGCACGTCCTGGCCAGGATCGCCGAAGTGCGACCGGCTGACGACGTAGCGCAACCGCCGACGTGGCGGCTCGAAGCCGCGCGACGGGTGTCGATGCGCGATGGCCGCGTCGCGTTGCTGCGTCGTTTGTGCGCCGCCGACGCGGAGCGCCTTGCGGCCTTTTTTGCCGACCTCACGCCGCGCGAGACGTACTATTTTTTCGGCCTGAGCGAGCACGAGGCGCGCAACCTGGCCGCTAACGCGGTGGAGGATTCGGCCTATCGGCTCGTTGCCGTCGATGAGCGGCAGGAACGACTGCTGGGCTACACGTTTTTGCAGTGGCGCCACGCCGGGATCCCGACCTTCGGCGTGTGTGTCCATCGGGAGGCACAGTCGCTGGGGCTGGGACGGCAACTGATCGATCTCCTGTTCACGACGGCCGCAGCCTCAGGTGTCGGCAGGGTAGCGTTGACCGTCCATCCGGACAACGGGCCCGCCTTGCGCCTGTACCAGCAGGCGGGCTTCCGACTGGTCGACGAGTTCATCAACAGCCACCAGGGTGTGAAGCAATACCGGATGGAAGCCGACCTCAAGCGAGAGAGGCCGTTACCGCTAGAAGGCCTGGCGATCGTGCCGATCGGCGGGGTGGGCGTCGGTCTGGCCGCCGCCGCCGTGCAGCAAGCGGTCGAGTTGCGGACCGGACGCCTCCCCTTGCTGCTCAGCATGCCGCCGTCGGGGTCGGCGGCCATCTTCGTGGCTGACCTCAGCCTACCGTCGGCCCACCCCATCCCGGTGGCGAAGCA
>JAICXR010000246.1 GCA_025980355.1 Chloroflexota bacterium
ACCATGGCAACCATCCCCAAGACGCTGACGGTGGTGGGGGCGGGGGTGATCGGTTGTGAATACGCCAGCATGTTCGCCGCGTTGGGCACGCGCGTCACGCTGATCGATGCTCGCGATGACCTCCTGCCGTTCGTGGACCGCGAAATCGCCGCCGAACTGGCGCACCACCTGCGCTCAGTCTGGGTCACCCTCTGGCTGGGGGAGAAGCTGGTCAGTTGCGCCGTGTTGCCGGACGGCCGCGTCAAGACCGTGCTCGCCTCGGGGAAGGTGATCGTCACCGAGAAGACCCTCCATTCGATCGGCCGCCAGGGTGCCACCGCCGGCCTCAACCTCGCCGCGGCGGGGCTGGCGGCCGACAAGCGCGGTAAACTGACGGTCAACGAGCACTACCAGACCGCCGTGCCGCACATCTACGCCGTTGGCGATGTCGTCGGCTTTCCCGCCCTGGCCTCGACTTCCATGGGCCAGGGCCGGATCGCCGCCAACCACGCGGCCAACGTTCCCGTCACCCTCATGCCCGAGGTATTCCCCTATGGCATCTACTCAGTGCCGGAAATCAGCATGGTGGGCAAGACTGAGGAAGAGCTCACCAAGGCCAACATCCCCTACGAAATTGGCAAGGCCTATTACCGGCACGTGGCGCGCGGGCAGATTATCGGCGCCAGCGTCGGCACGCTGAAGATCATCTTCAGCCCGACGACGCACAAGATCCTCGGCGTCCACATCATCGGGGAGAACGCGGCGGAGCTGGTCCACACCGGCCAGGCCGTGATGGCATTGGGGGGAACTGTCGAGTACTTCGTCGACGCAGTCATGAACTATCCGACCTTGAGCGAACTGTACAAGATTGCCGCCCACAACGGCTTGAACCGCCTCGCCGGTGCGTCGGCCGAGGTGCTGGACGATCTGCCGATCACGGAGTCGGCCGTCGCCGCCGAGGAACGGGTGACGTCCGAGCAAGAAACCGTCGCGGTCCTTGCCGGGGTGGTTTCGGTGGCGAACACGGGCGAGAATGGCAAGGTTGGGTAAGGGGGAGCGATGCAAACGATCAGGTGGCCCGCCCTGGACCCCTTCCCCTGGTACCGCCGTATGCGCGAGGAAGCTCCGGTGTCGTACGACGCCCAACGCGGCAGTTGGAACGTCTTCCGTTTCGAGGATGTGAAGCGGGTCCTCAGCGAGTACGCCGCCTTCTCCTCGAACTTCAGCGGCGGCTCCGGGCGTAGTGACCAGCCGCTCGGTTCCAGCATGATCAGCACGGACCCGCCGCGCCACCGCCAGCTACGCTCCCTGGTCACCCAGGCGTTCACGCCGCGCGCCGTCCAACAGCTCGCCCCGCGCATTGCCGGGTTGGTCGACGAGCTCCTGGCCGGCGTCGCCCGACGCGGGCGCATGGATATCATCGACGACTTCGCCTATCCGCTACCGGTGATCGTCATTGCCGAGCTGCTGGGTACCCCGGCGCGGGATCGCGCCCAATTCAAGGAGTGGTCGGACGCCATCGTGACGGGCGCTGTCGACACCAACGCCGGCAGCGGCGACGTCCAGCAGCAGATGGGTCGCTATTTCCAGCGATTGATCGCCTTGCGCCGGCAGGAGCCGCGCGACGACCTGATCAGCGGCCTGCTGGCGGCCGAGATCGACGGCGTCCGCCTCAGCGACGTCGAGCTACTGGGCTTCTGCGTGCTACTGCTCATCGCCGGCAACGAGACGACGACCAACCTCATCGGCAACGCGGTGCTTTGCTTCCACGACCAGCCGGAACTGCAGGAGCGGTTGCGCAGCGATCCCGCCTTGCTCGCGCCGGCGATTGAAGAAGTGCTGCGCTACCGTTCACCGGTGCAGTCCATGATCCGCTTCGCCGCGCGCGATGTCGAGCTGGCGGGCCAGCCCATCCGCCGGGGCGAGCGCGTCGTGGCCTGGATCGGCTCCGCCAATCGCGACGACACCCAGTTTGCCAGGGCCGATCAATTCCTGGCGGCGCGAGTGCCCAACCAGCACCTGGCGTTCGGCCACGGCGTCCATTTCTGTCTCGGCGCACCGCTGGCCCGCCTGGAGGCCCACATCGCCCTGACGGCGCTCGTGGACCGCCTGCCCGGGCTACGCCGCGCCGACGACAATCCCTTGGAGCCGATGCCCAGCACGATCGTCTACGGCGTAAAGCATCTACCCGTGAAATTCCAGGCGTCGGGTCGGTAGGGCCGGCCAGCCGCTCGCGGACGCTGGGCCGCTTCATGTCGGAGGCCGGAGGGGCGCGTGCAGCAGGTCGCTTCGGCCCACCGCCGTCTTCGCCTGGCCGACCTGCTGGTCGCCCTCTCCGTCACCACCGACCTCGGCCGCGGCCATCCGCCCGAGGAGGCCATCCGCGCCTGCCTCCTCGCGACCGGGCTCGCGCGTCGGATGCGCCTCGCCGAGCACGAGGTCGCCGACGTGTATTTCACCGCCCTGCTGCAGCACCTCGGCTGCACCGCCTATGCCCACGAGGAGGCGCTACTCTTCGGCGGCGATGAGATCGCGGCGCGGCTCCTTGTCGAACAACGCGACCTCGGCCGGCCCGGCGACGCGCTCTCGTTCTTGCTGCTCGATCTGGCACGCGAGCAGCCACCGCTGCGTCGTGCCGCGGTCGTCGTCGGGGCCCTGGCGCGCCTACCTGGGGCCGGCCGGGAGCTCTACGCCGCCCCCTGCGAGGTAGCCGCCGGCCTCGCCCGGCGGCTCGGACTGGCGCCGCCGGTTCAGCAGGGCCTCTCCCAGACCTTTGAGCGCTGGGACGGCAAGGGTGCGCCGCAGCGACTCGTGGGAGCGAACATCGCCCTGGCGGCCCGTTTCACCCAGGTCGCGGCGCAGGCCGTCGTGTTCGACCGGCTGGGCGGTGCGGAGACGGCGGTGGCGCTGGTCCGGCGCCGTGCCGGCACCGCGCTCGACCCGGCCGTCGTCGAAGCATTCGTTCGCCACGGTCCGGCGTTGCTCGCGGCGCTGGCCGGTGAAGACCCGTGTGCCGCAGCCCTCGCCGCCGAGCCGGAGCCACACCGTTGGATCGACGATACGCACGTGGACGAGGTGGCGCGGGCCTTTGCCGACGCGGTCGACCTGAAGGTGCCCTGCATGCGCGGCCACTCCGCGGGCGTCGCGGAGCTCGCAGCGGGGGCGGCGCGCCGGCTACGGCTGTCCGAGGTCGACGTGGTGGCGCTGCGTCGCGCGGCCTGGCTGCGCGACCTGGGCCGCGTCGGCGTGCCGAACGGGGTCTGGGAAAAACCGGGCCAACTGACCATGGGGGAATGGGAGCGAGTGCGTCTCCATCCCTACCACACCGAGCGCATCCTGGCCCGCTCGGCGGTGCTCGCACCGCTGGCGTCGCTGGCCGGTATGCATCACGAGCGCCTGGACGGCTCCGGTTACCACCGCCAGGCCGCCGCAGCAGTCCTCCCCATCGGGGCGCGCATCCTCGCCGCGGCCGACGTGTACCAGGCCATGACGCAGGAGCGTCCGTACCGCGCGGCCCGCGCGCCCGCCGCTGCCGCGTCTGAGCTGACGGGCGAGGTTGCTCGCGGCCGGCTGGACGGCGATGCTGTCGGCGCGGTGCTGGGCGTGGTGGGCCAGGAGTACCGTCCAGTGCGGAGGCGGGCGGTCTGGCCGGCGGGGCTGAGCGATCGTGAGGTCGAGGTGCTGCGCCTGGTGGCACGCGGCGCCAGTAACCGTGAGATGGCGAAGCAACTCTCCATCTCGACAAAGACGGCCGACCATCACGTCCAGCACATCTACACCAAGATCGACGTGTCGACCCGCGCCGCGGCCGCGATGTTTGCCATGGAACACCGCCTCCTCTCCTGAGCGCCCCGGCCCGAGCACGCCACACAAATGGGGTGAATACCCGATGGCATCGTCCGGCTGGCGGCGCATGCTGCGTGTTGTGAGGCGAAGCGCCTCAGCAGACGCAGCACGGAAGGAACAGCCATGGAGAGGTCGGCACACGATGCACTGTTGGGTACTGCGGCGGAGCAGCAGCACGACGGGGAGCTGATCTACACGTCGGCGACGCGCCTGGCGCAGGCGATTCGGGCCGGCGCGGTGTCCGCGACGGACGTAGTGGAGGCCCATTTGCGGCGGATCGAGACGGTCAACCCTGCCCTCAACGCAGTCGTGCATCTGGCGGCGGAGCGAGCCCGCGCCGAAGCCCGCGCCGCCGACGCCGCCCTCGCCCACGGAGAGGCCATCGGCCCGCTGCATGGCGTGCCGATCACGGTGAAGGACGCTCTCGACCTGGAGGGGACGCCCTCCACGTTCGGCCTGGCGGCGCGGGCGGGCACGCTTGCCACAGGGGACGACATCTACGTGGCGCGGCTGCGCGCCGCCGGCGCAATCGTCCTCGGGAAGACGAACGTCGCCCAGCTTCTCCTCTATCTCGAAACCGACAACCCGCTCTACGGCCGCACCAACAATCCCTGGAATCTGGCACGCTCCCCCGGCGGTAGCAGCGGTGGGGAGGCGGCGATCATTGCCGCTGGCGGCTCGCCGCTGGGGCTGGGGACGGACCTTGGCGGCAGCCTGCGTGTTCCGGCCACGTTCTGCGGCATCGTCAGCTTCAAGCCGACGGCCGGCCGCACCCCGGACGCCGGTCGGTACAGCATCCCCATCGGCCAGCGCGCCATCGTCAGCCAGGTGGGCGTTCTGGCGCGCGAGGTGGCCGACGTCGCTCTCGGCCTCAAGCTCATCAGTGGTGGGCAGGAGCCGCAGCGTGAACCGCCGATCCCGCTCGGCGACCCCGATGGCGTCGAGCTCTCGCAGCTCCGCGTAGCCTACTGCGTCGACGACGGCACATTCGCGCCGGCGCCGGCGGTCGCCCGGGCGGTGACCGAGGCGGCGCGGATACTGGAAGGGCATGGCGCGCACGTCACGGCCTGGACGCCACCCGATGTCGGCCACGCCGTCGATCTCTTCTACGGGCTCCTGAGTGCGGATGGCGGCACGGGGCTCGTCCGCGCGCTGCGCGGGAGCAAGCGCGATCCGCGCATCGCGGACATCGTCTCCGTAGCGGGTTCGCCCGTGAAGGTCGCCGTGCTGCGCCGGCTGCTCGGCGCCCTGGGACAGCATCGCCTGGCCGCGTTGCTCCGCAACTACGGGCACACCGACACGGCGCATTACTGGGAGCTGGTTGAGGCGCAGCTCGCCTATCAGCGGCGCTTCCGCGAGGCACTGGATCGCGACCCCGGTGGGCCGTTCGACATCATCCTCTGTCCGGGGTGCGCACTGCCCGCTTTCGTCCATGGCGCAACGAAGGACCTGGCGCTCGCCGGTGGCTACACTGCCCTGTACAACGTGCTCGGCTACCCGGCCGGGATTGTCCCTTTCACCCGTGTCCGCGATGGTGAACAGGTCGGTCGCCAGCCGGCGAAGGACAAGGCGGAGCAGGCAGCCTACCAGACCGAACGTGGCAGTGTCGGCCTACCGGTGGGCGTCCAGGTGGTGGCGCGCCCCTGGCAGGAGCACGTGGCCCTGGCCGTTATGGGAGCCATCGAAGGCGCCGCGCGCGCCCGCGACGATTATCCAGGGCGGCCGCCCCTGTAGCCCGCCGCGCGTTTGGGCTGCCTTTGTGGATCACAATTGCCGGGGCGACCGGACCGGTCTTCGCCCGGCAGATCCGAGACGACCAGTGGCAGCGGCGCGAGCGGAAGGCGGTTGCCGTGCGCGGCGGCCTCACAGGCCCGTGGCGCTGCATCCCCACGCGCACAATGGGTACACTCAC
>JAICXR010000292.1 GCA_025980355.1 Chloroflexota bacterium
AGGGCGCGACCGCCAGGACGGCCGCCTCGTCCGGCGACCGCTGCGGCGGCGGCGGCGCCGTGACCGCGTCGGTGGCCGGATCCGCCCCGCGAAGGGCGGCCACCTGGTCGCGCATATTCGTGATCTCGATGGCGGCGAGCTCCCCGAAGCGGGCGCCGGCTTCCAGCGCCAGCCCTGGATGTTCCGTGTGCAGGTGGACTTTGAGGAGGGTACCCGCTCCGGCCACGACCACGGAGGCGCCGAGCGACTGGATCGCCGGGCGCACCGTTTCCAGATCGGACGTGACCCCGCGTACCAGGAAGTTGGTGCAGTAGCCGCTCTCGTCCAGGGCGTGCGCCCCCTCGCTGATGGCGACCGCCGTGGGCCGGACGAGGTCGGGCACGCCGTCGGCCTCCAACGGCTCGCCCCGCGCGGCGCGCAAGATGCCGTCGAGGATCACCGCCAGGCCCTCGGCGCCGGCATCGACAACACCCGCCTGGCGGAGTCTGGGCAAGAGATCGGGCGAACGCTCCACCGCCGCGTGGGCGGCCCGAGCGGCATCCTCCAGGGCCTCGAGGCGGGGCGCGCCCCGTTGCACCGCGGCGCGCACGGCCCCTGCCGCTTCCTTTACCGCCGTCAGGATCGTCCCTTCGACCGGCTCCGTCACCGCCTTGTAGGCGAAACGCACCGCCTCCTCCGCGATGCAGGCGAGCGCGGCGTTGCTCACCGCGGCCTGACCACGCAGCGCCGTCGCCGCACCGGCCAGGATTTGGGAGAGGATGACGCCGGAGTTGCCTCGCGCACCGAGCAACGCCGCCTCGGCCGCGGCCTGCGCCACGGCGCCCGCATCGGCACTCGGCTGCCGCGCCACCGCCGCCACGGCGGCGTCCAGGGTCAGGCGCATATTGGTGCCGGTATCGCCATCGGGCACCGGGAAGACGTTGAGGGCGTCGACCCGGGCGGCGTGACGTGCCAGCCAGCGAGCGCCGGCCTGGTATGCCGCCGCCAGTTGATGGCCGTCGAAGCCTCCGTCCGCCGGGTCGGAGGCGGGCGTCGGCGCGGTCATCCCGTTGCCCCCTTCAGGCTCCCCATGGTACGCTCACTCCCCGCGCATTGTAAGCCGCGCACGGCGATCGGGTCAAAGGAGCGTCAAGATGCCCAGCACTTGCGAAGTGTGCGGTAAGTCCGTCGTCATGGGTCGCACCATTCGCTTTCAGAACACCGGTAAATGGTTCCGGCGGGCGACGAAGAAGGCGCGGGCGTTCGTGCCGAATATTCAACGGGCGACCCTGGTGATGAATGGCGTCCCGACCAGGTTGAATATCTGCACGCGCTGTCTGCGCACCGCGCATAAGGTGCGCGAACGGTAACGGGCACCGCACCGCCGCCCACGCGGCTATCGTTTTGAGTTGACCGGGATGTCCCCCGGTGTTAGTATGCATGGCCGGTTTCAAGGTCGCCCCCGGACCGTTCCGGGGGCGACTTCTGGCGCGTGAACGCCCGTACGACGAGGCAGCGGAAGACGAAGGAGATCGGGTTTGCCGACAATCCATCAACTGATCCGGCAGGGACGGAAGCGCGTCCAGAAGAAGACGAAGGCGCCGGCTCTGACCTGGGTGCAGAACTCGCTGTCGGGTCGAACGGAGCGGATCGAAGGCGCCCCGCAAAAGCGTGGGGTCTGCTTGCAAGTACGAACGGCTGCGCCGAAGAAGCCGAACTCCGCCCTTCGCAAGATCGCGCGCGTCCGCCTGACGAACGGGATTGAGGTGACCGCCTATATCCCGGGCGAAGGGCACAACTTGCAGGAACACTCGGTGGTTCTCCTGCGCGGTGGCCGCGTCAAGGATTTGCCGGGCGTTCGGTACCACATCATCCGGGGCGCCCTGGACACGCAGGGGGTCCGCGACCGCAAACAGGGCCGTTCCAAGTATGGAGCGAAGCGGGCCAAGGAGGCCGGTGCCGGTGCTGCCGCCGCGAGCGGTCGCAGCGCGCGGGCAGGTGGTCGGCGCTAACGCGTCGGGGCGGCGTCCGGCGTAGGGCGCAACGCCCGGGTGAGCGTCTGATACGTAGGATAGCGACCGGGCGACACTACGGTCCGGCCGGGGCGGGGTGGCGCTCGCTCCGCCGAAGTGTGGGAGGGAGAGAAGGATGTCTCGACGGGGAACGGTAGTCCACCGGGTGACGCCGCCCGATACGCGCTACGGCAATCGGGTCGTGCAGAAGTTCATCAACAAGTTGATGCTGAACGGTAAGAAGTCCGTGGCCGAGTCGATCCTGTACGGCTCGATGGACCGGATCGAGGACCAGACGAAGCGCCATCCGATGGAGACGTTCGAGACGGCCCTCCGCAACGCGACACCCATCCTCGAGGTCAAGCCCAAGCGCGTCGGCGGCGCGACCTATCAGGTGCCGGTCGAGATTCGCGGCGACCGGCGTCAGGCCCTGGCGATTCGCTGGCTCATCGGCGCCGCCCGCAAGCGCGCCGGCAAGAGCATGCAGGAAAAACTGGCTGCCGAAATCCTTGACGCTTCCCACGGTCTCGGAGCCACCATCAAACGCAAGGAAGACATGCATAAAATGGCGGAAAGTAACCGAGCTATCAGCCACTATCGGCTGTAGCTTCGCGGGCCCCTCACCCTACCCCCTCTCCCCTGGGGAGAGGGGGTAGGGTGAGGGCGACACGGCAGGTTACGGCTCGCGGCCTGTCCCTCACCCGCCTGGGCCGGTGGGTGAGGGGCCAGGTGCAGCGATCACGACCGGAGAAAAAAGTTGCCACGTTCCTATTCGCTCGAAAAGACGCGTAATATCGGCATCATTGCGCACATCGATGCCGGAAAAACCACGACCACCGAACGCATCCTCTTCTATACGCGCCGCATCCACCGCATCGGCGAGGTCCATGAGGGCTCGGCCACCATGGACTGGATGGAGCAGGAGCGCGAGCGCGGTATTACGATCACCTCCGCCGCGACCACGTGTACCTGGCGCGACCACCGCGTCAATATCATCGACACGCCCGGTCACGTCGATTTCACGGTAGAGGTCGAACGCTCCCTGCGCGTTCTGGACGGCGGCATCGTCGTGCTGGACGCCGTCGCCGGCGTCGAGCCGCAGTCGGAGACGGTCTGGCGCCAGGCCGACCGCTACAAAGTGCCGCGCATCGTCTTCATCAACAAGATGGATCGCATGGGCGCGAACTTCTATCGCGACGTCGACATGATCCGCGACCGCCTGGGCGCCGTGCCGGTGCCGATCCAGCTCCCGATCGGGGCGGAGAACGGCTTCCGCGGCCTGATCGACCTGATCGAGATGAAGGCGATCTTCTACGACGACGACCTCGGCAACACCATCCGCGAAGAGGCGATTCCGGCGGAGATGGCCGACCTGGCCAAAGAATGGCGCGACCTCCTGGTGGAGCGCGTTTCGGAGACCGACGAAGCCCTGGAGACGAAATACCTCTCCGAGGAGCCGATCAGCAATGCGGAGCTGGTGAGGGCGTTACGCGCCGCCACGCTGCAGGTCAGGCTGGTGCCAGTGCTCTGCGGCTCCTCCCTGAAGAATAAGGGCGTCCAGCCGATGCTCGACGCCGTCATCGCCTACCTGCCGTCGCCACTGGACGTTCCCCCGATTGAGGGCATCATCCCCGGCGGCGAAGAGACGATCCCGATCGAGCCGGATGAGAATGCCCCCTTTGCCGCGCTGGCCTTTAAGATTGTGGCCGACCCATTCGTCGGCCGCCTTGCCTACTTCCGCGTCTACTCCGGCAAACTCACCACCGGTTCCTATATCACCAACAGCAGCAAGGACAGTCGGGAGCGCATCGGTCGCCTGCTGCAGATGCACGCCAACCACCGCGAAGACATCGCGGAGGTCTACGCCGGCGACATCGCCGCCGCCGTGGGTCTCCGGAATACCTTCACCGGCGACACACTCTGCGACGTGAACCACCCGGTCATCCTGGAGTCGATCAAGTTCCCGGAGCCGGTCATCGACCAGGCCGTGGAGCCGAAAACCCGCCAGGACCAGGACAAGATGGGCATCGCCCTGCAGCGCCTGTCCGAGGAAGATCCCACCTTCCGGGTCCGCACCGACGAAGAGTCGGGCCAAACGATCATCTCCGGCATGGGCGAGCTCCACCTGGAGGTGATCGTGGACCGCATGCGGCGCGAATACAAGGTCGAGACGAACGTCGGCAAGCCGCAGGTGGCCTACCGCGAGACGATCCGTAGCACGGCGAAGGCGGAAGGCCGCTTCGTCCGGCAAACCGGCGGCCACGGCCAGTTCGGCGACGTCTGGCTGCAGGTGGACCCGAACCCGACTAAGGGCTTCGAGTTCGTCAACGGCATCGTCGGCGGCGTCATCCCGCGCGAGTACATCCCTGGCGTCGAAGCCGGCGTCAAGGAATGCCTCGCCACGGGCGTGGTCGCCGGCTTCCCCATGGTCGACATCAAGGCGACGCTGTACGACGGGTCCTACCACGAAGTAGACTCCTCCGTCGAAGCATTCAAGACGGCGGCGACGATCGGCTTCCGCGAAGCGGTGCGCAAGGCCAACCCGGTCTTGCTGGAACCGCTGATGCTCGTCGAAGTCACCAGCCCGGAGGAGTTCATGGGGGCGGTGATCGGCGACCTCAACTCCCGACGGGGCCACTTGCAGGGCGTCGAATCCCGGTCCGGGGCCCAGATTATCGGCGCCATCGTGCCGCTGGCCGAGATGTTCGGCTACGTCAACGAGCTGCGTTCCATGACGCAGGGCCGCGCCATGTACACCATGGAGTTCCATCAGTATCAGGAAGTACCGCGCAACGTGGCGGAAGAGATCATCGCCAAGCGGCGAGCGTAAGGAGAGTAGGGGATGGCGAAGCAGAAGTACGTGCGGGACAAGCCGCACGTGAACGTGGGGACGATCGGGCACGTGGACCACGGGAAGACGACGCTGACGGCGGCGATCACGAAGGTGCTGGCGCTCAAGTACGGGGGG